>NZ_JAYMZS010000028.1:0-84490 GCF_035828755.1 Amycolatopsis sp. H20-H5
ACCGATGATGCCGTTTCCACACCGTCTGCCACGGCCCGAAATCGGTGGGCAGGTCCCGCCACGGACAGCCCGAGCGGAACCGCCACCCGATTCCCTCCAGCATCAACCGATGATCACCGAACCTGTTGCCCCGCTTGCCCTCATCCGAGGGCATCACCGATTCGACAGCCACCCAGAACTCATCAGAAATCACACCCACCCGCGTCACCAACCGATCCTCGCTGATCAGGACGCAGATATTTGGGAGACACGGCCCTAGTCGGCAGGCCCCCAGTCGAGGGCAACCAGCTGTGGTCAGCGCCGCCACCAAGGCAGGCCAGGCGATCACCCAGCCGCCAAGGGCCTGGGCCGCACCATCCACACCGTGTCCGGGGCACCGCGCGCGGCACTTCCGGATCAGCATCGCGCAGGGAGCGGCCCTTTCGCCACGTGCCAGCCGAACCAGCGGACGCCGTTGTTGTCGTTGCACCACCACTTTGCCTGCGAGTTGCCGTTGCCGGGTTGTACTTTCGCCGAGTACCAGCAGTTGCCATCGGAGGCGAACTGGATTCCACCGCGGCCCCATCCGTCGTCCGGCACGGACCAAGGCTCGTAATCGCTGGAGCCGTAAGGTCTGATCGCCGCGCCGCCCATTTCAAGAATCTCCCCGAACTGTGCGACTTTCGCCAGCAGGTAGCGGCGCAGTGCTAGTCGGCAGGTCCGCGCAAGGTCAGCACGACCCGCAGGACGTGTTCGACCGCGGAAGGGAACAGTGCCCCGCGCAACTCGCCGCGGGTCGCGAGGTTCCGCGACGCGAACTCCAGCATCTGCTCGGGTCCCGCGCGCCGGACGACGAGCGCCGCGATCTCCTCCAGGTCGAGACCCGGATTGTCCAGCCGTGTCAGCGCGAACTCGACCAGGAGCTCTTCGTCCGTCATGGTCCCTCCCTGGCTACTCCGTCGAGAATAGGCGGCGTGGTTCACGGACGCCGCCGGGATCCCCGCCGTTCGCGACCCGGCCTGTCACCGTGCCCAGTGGGCGAGCTGCTCCCGAGGCGAAGGCGCTTCGTGTGACGGCGAAGCACGGGCACGAGGACGAGCGTCCCGGAACCGGCGAGGACGAAGGCCGCGCGGGCACCCGCCAGGTCGACCAGCAGACCACCGGCCGTGTAAGCGAAGGCGGCTCCCAGCTGGGCGGCGGTCCCGATGGTGCCGAACACCCGGCCCAGAAACGCCCGGGGCACCAGGCACTGCACGAGGGTGTCGTAGCCGATGTTCTCCCCGGCGTTGCCCGCTCCGGCGAGCAGCTGTGCCGCGACGACGACGGCCAGCACCGGGGCCAGACCCGTGAGCGCGGTGCCCGCGCCGGTGGCGGCGGTCGAGACGAGCAGCAGCGCCGCCGGTGAGCGGCCGCGGGCCAGCCGCGTGCACGCTGCCGCTGTCACCAGCATCCCGGCGCCGAACGCGCCGGTCGCGAGGCCGTAGCCCGCCGGTCCGGTGGCGAGCTGGTCGCCGGTGAGGAAAACGAGCGCGACGTTGTCCACCCCGGCGAAGGCGACGATGAGGAACAGGGTGAGGACCAGGACCCGGACCTGCCGGTGCGCCCCGACGTAGCGCAGGCCCGCCGCGGCTTCGGCCCACACCCCGGTGACCGCCTCGGGATCGCGGGCGGGCGCGAGGGCGGGAAGCCGGGCGAGCAACAGCGCCGAGACGACGAAGGTCGCGGCGTCGACCGCCAGCGCCGTGTGGACCCCGCCGGGCCCGGCCGCCAGCAGGCCGCCGAGCCCCGGGCCGACGGCGAGTTGCAGGGTCCGGGCGAGCCCGAACAGCGCGTTGGCCGGGGCGCGGTCGGCCGGGCCGACCAGGACCGGCACCAGTCCGCGCCCGGCCGGGTTCCGGATGGTGGCCAGGGCACCGGCCGCCGCCACGAACGCGACCAGCACCGGCAGTGGCGGCAGGGTGGCCGCGATCAGGCCCGCGACCAGCGCCGAGGCCAGCTCGCAGCGCATCATCAGCGTGCGCGTCACGACCCGGTCGGCGAGCGCCCCGGCCAGCGGCCCGCCGAGGCGAGGTAGCGCGTTCGCGAGGAGCAGCAGGCCCACCCCGGCGGGCCCGTCCTGGTCGGCGGCGAGCAGTACGAGCACCGTGGCGGTGATCCCGTCGCCGGTGAACGACACCGCGCGTGACGCGCACAACGCCCGGAAAGCCGGGTTCCCGCGTAGAAGACGGGCGCGGGCAGCGGGTTCGGCCATGACCGCCAGGCTGCGGCCGTCAGCACCCGGCAGCCAGGATTCGGCGTACACCGAATCCTGCGGTGGCGTCCGGGGCTGTCATCCTGGGCGGTGTGACGCTGGTGTTGAGGTTCGGGCCGGGTGACGCGGCGCGGTGCCGGTTCGCGGTGTCACCGCTGCAGGAGACGATGTCGGCACTGCTGGTGCTGACCGAACCGGGCCGCCACTGCTGGTACCTGCCGTGGCTGCGCGAGGTCGAGCACGTCGTCGCCGGGCTCGACCTGGACCTGCTGCGCGCCGCCGCGCCGGTGCGCGGGCATGGGCCGGATTTCCTGTGGCCGAGCCCGACCGGCCCCCTCACCACGATCGAGGACGACCTCGCCAGGGTGCGGGCCACCGAGCCGGGCGTAGTCGCCGCGGAGCTCGCCGATCAGGTCCGCCGCCTCGATCGGCGCACCCTGCCCGCGAAGCTGTATCGCGTCCTGACCGGCGACCCCGCCGAGGCCCGGGACGAGGTGGTCGCGCAGCAGCGGCTGGTGTGGCAGACCCTGATCGCACCCCGGTGGGACCGGATACGCGGCCTGCTCGACGCGGACATCATCACGCGCGCCCGGCAGCTGGCCGACGGTGGTTTGGAGGGGCTGTTCGCGAACCTGCACCCGCGGGCGGTGTGGGAGAACGGATCGCTGCACCTGACCGGCCTTCGCAGCGGGACGGTCGACCTGCGTGGCCGCGGCCTGGTTCTCGTCCCGACCGCGTTCGGCTGGCCCAACCTGGGAATCGGCCCCACCGAGGACACCGAGGACACCGCCGCCACGGCCCCGGCCCTCGTCTACCCGATGCTCGGCGCGGGGCGGCTCTGGGAGCCGTCCTCGCGGCCGACGGCGATGGCGCGGCTCCTGGGCACCGGACGAGCGGCCGTGCTGGCCGAAACCCTGGTCCCCAGCACGACCGGTGGCCTGGCCCAGCGGGTGAACCTGGTTCCCGCGACCGTCTCGCAGCACCTCGCGGTTCTCCGCGATGCAGGCCTCGTCACCGCCGAGCGTCGCGGCCGCGAAGTGTTCTACCGGCAGACCCCGCTCGCGGCGCTCCTGCACTCGGGCCCCGGGCGCGAATAGCCCGCCAGATCAGCCTGATGGCTTGCTGGGCGTCCGGTCCAGTTCGGCGTGGCGGATGGTGAGTGTCTTCGCGAGGTCCGCCAGTTTGACGTTGAGGTCCTGTGAGGTGCGGCGCAGGACATCGAACGCCTCGTCGGCGGTGATCTTCCGGCGGTTCATCAGGATGCCCTTGGCCTGCCCGATGACGTCGCGGGTGTCGATCGCCTGCCGGAGCTGGACCTGCCGCAGCGCCGCGGTGGTGACGGCCTGGGTGGAGGCGAGCGCGAGGGAGGCGAGGGTGCTCAGCAGGAGCGCGAGGTCCTGATCCTGATCACCGAAGCCTTGTTCCCGGCGGGAGTAGAGGTTGAGCGCGCCGGAGAGCTGGGGTGGCCGCGAGTCGGGCAGCAGCGTGGTGGCCAGCAGCGATCCGTAGCCATGTGCGGCGGCCGCCGGGCCGAAGGTGGGCCAGGTCGCGGTGGTGGCGAGGTTGTCGCAGCGGGCGTGGCCAGGGCCGGACATGCGCGCGGCGTCCAGGCAGGGGCCTTCGAGGGCGGCGTACTGCAGCTGGTCGATCTCCGAGGCCTCGGGCGCGGTTTCGGCCGGGGTGTAGAACGTGCCATCGGGGCCGCGCAGGGTGACGCTGACCAGGTCCGCGCCCGGCACGATCAGCTCGGCCGCGGCGACGACGCGGTTCAGCATCCCGGCGACCGAGCTCGCGTCGAGCAGGGTGCGTGTCAGCTGGGCGAAGTGCCACGCCAGCGGGCCATTCGAGCTTCCGTGACCACCGGCGGCGAAGGCTGCCCTGTCGGCTTCCCAGCCCTCTTCGTGGGCTTCCTGGGTGGACACGGATCCCCTCCTCGTCGGCTGCCGGTGGTGGCTCACGTCATCCAACCACGGGCGGCCCTTCCCGCGGGGACGCCGCGAGAGCGCTGAAAGCCGCAAAAAAGCGGTGGTGGCCGGAACCCCGAGGGTCCGACCACCACCGCCGCGGATTTGCGCTCAGAACCAGTGGGCCCGGCCGCCGACCTTCCGGCCGCTCCGCCCGACCAGGGCGAGGACGGCGCCGATCACGATCAGCACGATGCCGATGGTCCAGAGGATGGAGATCTTCGCGAGGAAGCCGACAAGGAGCAGGATGACGCCGAGCACGATCACAGGTGAACTCTTTCTCGAGGCGAACCGGTGGGGAGGGGTTCGCTGCTGGTGGGGACTGGCGAGTCAAGGGGTACCCACGCGGGGACGGTTCAAACCTGTCGCCTCATGCCGTCTTCCACCGAGAGGGTGAACCGACGCAAAGGGGGACACCCAAAATGACCCTGTGTGTGGCGTGTGTATGCTCCGGTGTCGCTGGAACAGGTGATCATTCACCTACAAGCGGTAGCCGGTTGTGGTCGGGGAATTGGTCATCCCACACGGCTTGTCGTCTTCGTGGTCTGGGCTCGGATAGGAGACATATGCAGGTCAGGTCAGGTCTGGTGCGAGGCGGGATCGCGGCGCTCGCCGCGGCCGCCGCGATGATGGTGGCCGCCCCGGTCGCCGGTGCTGATGACGGCGCCGCGCGGGGCAGGGTCATCGACAGCGCCGGCGCCGACGGGTTCAGCGTCAACTTCGACGGCGGAACGCATTTCGTCGCCAAGTTGTTCGGGCTGAAGCTTTCCGACGGCAGCATGCTCAAGGTGTACTGCGTGCAGATTGACGTCGGGTTGCGCACCGACCAGGACATGATCGAGCGTCCGTGGGCCAAGTACCCCGAGGCGTCCTCGCCGTTCAACAAGAACCGCGACAAGATCAACTGGGTGCTGCACAACGGCTACCCGGGCAACGAGCTGACGGCGCTGGGGAAGACGCTCGCCAAGAAGGGCGCGACGCTCCACGACGGGGTGTCGAAGGAGGAGGCCATCACCGCGACGCAGGCGGCGGTGTGGCACTTCAGCGACGGCAAGAACGTCGACCGCGCGAAGCCGCTGCCGTACGAGGACGCGGACGCGTCGGCCGATGTGCTCGCGATGTACGACTACCTGGTCGGCAGCGACAACGCCGGCATCGGCCAGCAGCCCAAGCCGACGCTGAACATCAGCCCGGCCAAGGCGGACGGCGCGGCGGGCAGCCGGATCGGCCCGTTCAGCGTGGCCACCACCGGTGACATCGCCAACCTCACCAGCGAGCTGCCCGAGGGCGTCCGGCTCACCGACGCCGAGGGCAAGACGCTCAAGGCCGGTGACATCAAGGACGGCACCAAGCTCTACGTCGACGTCCCGAAGGACGCCAAGCAGGGCACCGGCGGCTTCGTGCTGAAGGCGATCGGGCACCTGGACACCGGGCGCCTGTTCGTCGGCGAGAACTACGACAAGGTCCCGGCGCAGTCCTTGATCGTCGCCGAGTCGGAGAAGACGCAGGTGAGCGCCAACGCCGCCGCGAGCTGGACCCCGGCGGCCGTCACGCCGTCGACCAGCGCGACCGCGCCGCCGACGACCCCGGCCGGCGCCCCGTCGGGCGAGGGCCTGGCGAACACGGGTGTCTCCGCCGCGGTTCCGCTCAGCCTCGGCGTCCTGCTGCTCGGCGCCGGTGGCGTGCTGATGCTGCTGGTCCGCCGTCGCCGGAACAGCGCCAGCTGACAAGCGAATTCGCAGTGACGAGCGGGGCCGGTCCACAAGGGACCGGCCCCGCTTCGTGTTCGCGGCTCAAGCGTTCTGCACTTCCTGGGGCGCGTCGACCTGGACGAGGCCGAGCCCGCCGGGAACCGCGTCGAGCGACTTGGCCTGCCGCGCCGCCCTGACGACGCCGCTCAGCGCGTAGGCGCCGGGGCCGGTGATCGCGATCAGCAGCAGCGCCCAGCAGAACAGCGCGGAGGCTTCGCCGCCGTTCGCGATCGGGAGCAGCGCCTTGGGCTGGTGCACCACGAAGTAGGCGTACGCCATCGAGCCGGAGCCGAGCAGCGCCGCGACGCGGGTGCCGAGGCCGAGGGCGACCAGCGCCCCGCCGGTGAGCTGGATCGCCGCGGCCCACCAGCCGGGCCACGCACCGAAGTCCGGGATCGCCTTGCCCGAAGCGGGGATCGCGAACAGGGTGGAAGCACCGTGCCAGAAGAAGAGAAAGCCGATCACCACGCGGAACGCGGCAATGCCCTGGCTCTCGAAACGGGTGCGCACAGTCATGTCTGGCTCCTCGGCATAAGTTGGTGTGCTCACGAAGGTAGGAGCACGCACCCGGCCGGGAGCCGTGGTTTTCCGCTTGTTGCAACGCGTGCGCGACGTGGTCGGCAAGACGTGGTCGGCAAGAGGTGGTCACCCGAACGGCCGATACGCCGGAAGTCTTGTCAGGACGTGGTTTCGTACTGGTCGTGCGGCCGCCACCAGGAGCTCGGGGCGTCGTCGCGGCCGCGGCCGGACTCCTCCCAGTCCTCCTGCCTGCCCATCGGGGTCAGGTCCAGGTAACGCAGGGTCGTGACCAGCTGGTCGCCGCCGCGGCCGGTGGTGAAGTAGGTGCGGAAGACGCGGTCGCCGTCGCGCAGGAACACGCTGATCCCGAAGCCCGCGCCGACGCCGCAGTCCGCCGTGAAGTCCGTGCCGCCGGAGGAGAACCAGGGGACCGTCCAGCCCATCCGCTCCTTGACCGGCTCGGCCTGGGAGAGCGGGGCGGGGGCGACCACGACGAGGGTCGTGTCGCGGGCGTGCAGGGGCGCGGGGTCGCCCATGGTGTCGACCACGAACGAACAGCCGGGGCACTGGTGATCGGAGCCCGGATGCATCATGAAGTGGTAGACGATCAGCTGCTCGCGACCGTCGAACAGGTCGAGCAGCGACACCTTGCCGTCCGGGCCGTCGAGGAGGTACTCCTTGGCGAACTCGACCATGGGCAGGCGGCGGCGCTGCGCGTTCACCGCGTCCGAGGCCTTGGTCAGTTCCTTCTCTTTGACGAGCAAGGCGTCGCGCGCCGTCTGCCATTCCTCCGGGGAAACGATCTCGGGCAGGGTCATCGTGACTCCTTCAGGTTCGCCGCGAGCTTGCCGAAGGCCGAGTTCCAGCCGTCCACGTGGCAGTCGCGTTGGTGGGTGGAGCTGAATTCGGCCTGGTGGAACGTCATCTCGGTCTTGTCGCCGACCTCGGCCAGCGTGATCGTCACCAGGGTCTGCTCGACGAGTTCGCCGCCGCGGTCCCAGGCGAAGGTGAACACCAGCAGGGACGGCTCGTCGACCTCCCGGTAGGTCCCGCACATCCACTGCTCGCCGCCGTCGTCGGCGAGCAGGCAGGCCCGCCAAGCGCCGCCGGGGGCCAGGTTGACGGTGACCGCCGTCCCGGTGAAGCCCTCGGGTCCCAGCCAGCCGGCGAAGCGTTCGGGGTCGGTCCACGCCCGGAACACCAGCTCCCTCGGCGCGTCGAAGAGCCGGGTGATGGTCAGCTCCCGGTCAGTCATCCCGCTGTCCCCCTTGGATTTCTTTCAGTTGCTCTTCGAGCCGGTCGAAGCTGCCGTCCCAGAACCGCCGGTACCGCGCCACCCAGCCGGAGACGTCCTCGAGCGGGCCGGGCTCCAGCCGGCATGGCCGCCATTGCGCGGTGCGGCCGCGGGAGATCAGCCCGGCGCGCTCCAGCACCTTGAGGTGTTTGGACACCGCCTGGAGGCTGACGGCGAACGGCTCGGCCAGCTCGTTGACCGTCGCCTCCCCGGTGGAGAGCCTGCTGAGGATCGCGCGCCGGGTCGGGTCGGCCAGCGCGGCGAACGTGGCGCTGAGCTGGTCTGCTGGCATTGTGCTCAACCATTCAGTTGATTAAACGTTAGGTTGAATATACTGCTGGCAGGCGTGCTGTCAAGAGGGGAGTGTGACCGACGAGACTCCGTGCGGCGCGGTGCACGGGTTTCCAATAGTAGGAAGTCCTAGTATTTTGGGGTGATGAAGACTGACCTGCACCGACCCGTGAACCCCGTCCGGTTCGTCACGGCGTCCAGTCTGTTCGACGGCCACGACGCCTCCATCAACATCATGCGGCGCATCTTGCAGTCGCAGGGCGCCGAGGTCGTGCACCTCGGGCACAACAGGTCCGTCGACGAGGTCGCCACCGCGGCCATCGCCGAAGACGTCCAGGGTGTCGCGATCAGCGCCTACCAGGGCGGGCACGTCGAGTACTTCAGCTACCTGGTGGAGCTGCTCAACGAGCGCGGTGCGGGCCACATCAAGGTGTTCGGCGGCGGCGGCGGGGTGATCGTGCAGGAGGAGATCGACCTGCTGCACTCGCGCGGCGTCGCGCGGATCTTCTCGCCGGAGGACGGCTACGAGCTGGGCCTGCCGGGCATGATCAACCTGATGATCAGGGCCTGCGACACCGACCTCTCGGCGCAGTCGCCGGACTCGGTCGAACGGCTCCTGTCCGGGGACATCCCGGCGCTCGCGCGGGTCATCACCCAGCTGCAGCGCGAAGCCCTCCCGCGGGACTGGCACGACGCGATCGCCGAAGCCGCCAAGACGCGTGCCGCCCCGGTCCTCGGTATCACTGGAACGGGTGGTTCGGGCAAGTCCTCGCTCACCGACGAGCTCATCCGGCGCTTCCGGCTCGACCAGCAGGACAAGCTCCGGATCGCGGTACTGGCCGTCGACCCGTCACGCCGCAAGGGTGGGGGAGCGCTGCTGGGCGACCGGATCCGGATGAACTGCCTCGACGGCAGCCCGGTCTACTTCCGCTCGATGGCCACCCGGACCGCGAACGGCGAGATCCCGACCGGCCTGTCCGAGTCCATCCTGGCCTGCAAGGCCGCCGGGTTCGACCTGGTGATCGTCGAGACCCCGGGGATCGGCCAGGGCGACGCCGGGATCGTCGACTACGTGGACAAGTCGCTGTACGTGATGACGCCGGAGTTCGGCGCCGCGTCGCAGCTCGAGAAGATCGACATGCTCGACTTCGCCGACGCCGTGGCGATCAACAAGTTCGAGCGCCGAGGCGCCGAGGACGCCCGCCGCGACGTCGCCCGCCAGCTCGTGCGCAACCGCGAGGCGTTCAGCTCGGACCCCGGGGAGATGCCGGTATACGGCACCAGCGCGGCCAAGTTCAACGACGACGGCGTCACCGCGCTTTACCAGTACCTGCGCGACATGCTCGCCGAGAACGGCCTTTCGGTGTCCGCGGGCGTGCTGCCGCACGTCGACGGCAAGGTCTCGACCGACGCTAGCACGGTCATCCCGGCGAGCCGGTCGCGCTACCTCGCCGACATCGCCGACGCGATCCGCGGGTATCACCGCGAGACCGGCAAGCAGGTCGCCGCCGTGCGCCGGCGCGAGCACCTGGCCGCGGCGAAGGAGGAGCTCGCCGCCGTCAACGCGGGAACCGACGCGCTCGACGGGCTGCTCGCCGCCGCGGAGTCCGCTGTGGAGGGTGAGCCGACCGCCCTGCTCGCGCGCTTCCATGAGCTGGCCGAGTCCTACCGCGCCGACGAGCTGGTGGTGAAGATCCGGGACAAGGAGCTGCGCACCCAGCTGTGGCGCGAGACGTTGTCCGGCACCAAGATCCCGCGAGTGGCGCTGCCGCGCCACACCGAGTCCGGTGAGCTGCTCTCCTTCCTTCGCCGCGAACACCTTCCCGGATACTTCCCTTACACCGCCGGGGTTTTCCCGTTCAAGCGGGAGGGTGAGGACCCGGCCCGGATGTTCGCCGGCGAGGGCGACCCGTTCCGCACCAACCGGCGGTTCAAGCTGCTTTCGGCGGATTCCGAGGCCAAGCGCCTGTCGACGGCGTTCGACTCGGTGACCCTCTACGGGCACGACCCGGACACCCGCCCCGACATCTACGGCAAGGTCGGCACCTCGGGGGTGTCCATCGCTTCGCTGGAGGACATGAAGGTCCTCTACGACGGCTTCGACCTGACCTCGCCCTCGACCTCGGTGTCGATGACGATCAACGGCCCCGCGCCGACGATCCTCGCCTACTTCCTGAACACCGCGATCGACCAGCGCGTCGAGGCGTTCAAGGCCGAGCACGACCGCGAGCCGACCGGCGAAGAGGCCGCCGGGCTGCGCGAGTGGGCGCTGGCCAACGTCCGCGGCACCGTGCAGGCGGACATCCTCAAGGAGGACCAGGGGCAGAATACCTGCATCTTCTCCACGGAGTTCAGCCTGCGGATGATGGCGGACGTCCAGGAGTGGTTCATCCAGAACGCCGTCCGCAACTTCTACTCGGTGTCGATTTCCGGCTACCACATCGCCGAGGCCGGGGCGAACCCCATCTCGCAGCTGGCGTTCACGCTGTCCAACGGGTTCACCTACGTCGAGTCCTATCTCGCGCGGGGCATGGACATCAACGACTTCGCGCCGAACCTGTCGTTCTTCTTCTCCAATGGGATGGACGCCGAGTACTCGGTGCTGGGCCGGGTGGCGCGGCGGATCTGGGCGGTCGCGATGCGCGATCGCTACGGCGCCAACGAGCGCTCGCAGAAGCTCAAGTACCACGTGCAGACCTCCGGCCGTTCACTGCACGCGCAGGAGATGAGCTTCAACGACATCCGCACCACGCTGCAGGCGCTGTGCGCGCTGTACGACAACGCGAACTCGTTGCACACCAACGCTTTCGACGAGGCCGTCACCACGCCGAGCGTCAGTTCGGTGCGCCGCGCGATGGCCATCCAGATGATCATCAACAAGGAATGGGGCCTGTCGAAGAACGAGAACCCCCTGCAGGGCTCGTTCATCATCGACGAGCTCACCGAGCTGGTGGAGGAGGCCGTGCTCACCGAGTTCGACCGCATCTCCGAGCGCGGCGGCGTACTGGGCGCGATGGAGACCGGCTACCAGCGCGGCAAGATCCAGGACGAGTCGATCCGCTACGAGCGCATGAAACACGACGGCAGCCTGCCGATCATCGGCGTGAACACCTTCCGCAACCCGAACGCGGGCGACGACGAGCACGAGGTCGAGCTCGCCCGCGCGACCGAGGACGAGAAGAAGTCGCAGCTGGCGCGCCTCGACGAGTTCCAGCAGCGCCACCACACCGACGCGCAGCAGGCGCTGAAGTCGCTGCGCGAGGCCGCGACCAGGGGCGGTAACCTGTTCGGCGAACTGATGGACGCCGCCCGCGTGTGCACGCTCGGGCAGATCACCGAGGCCTTCTTCGAGGTGGGCGGCCAGTACCGCCGCAACGTCTAGAGAGTGTCATGAAAGGGTCTTTCAGGGCAATTTTTGCCCTGAAAGACCCTTTCATGACACCCGCGCGAGCTACGAGCGTCGCGCGGTGAGCTTCCATATCGGGAGCTTCAGGTGGCCGTCGGGGTCGAGGGGCAGGGTGTCGAGGGACGCGAGGTCCGGGGTGGGCACCTCGTGGTCCGGCATCATCAGGTGGAAGTACTCGAAGAAGCCCGCCGGGGTCATCGACGTGAGGTAGTCGGCCTTGGTGAGCCCGGTGATCGTCCAGCCGGTGCCGACGGTTTCCCGCAGGTTCCGCTCGCTGATCCGGAACGGGCCGGGGAGACTCTCCGGCAGGTCATCCGCGAAGCAGAATATGTGCAAGGTGGCGCCGGGTTTGGTGGCGCGCAGGAGCGCGGCGATGTAGTCGTGCCGCGCTTCCTCGGTGAGGCAGTGGTAGAGCGCGCTGTCGACGACCGTGTCGAAGCGGCCATCGAGGCCTTCCAGCTTGGTCGCGTCGGCTTGGATGAACTCGACCTCGACGCCTTGCGCGGCGGCTCGTTCGCGGGCTGTGCGCAGGGCGCTTTCCGCACCGTCCGCGCCGGTCACCCGGTAGCCGTGTGATGCGAGGTAACTGGCGTTGTTGCCCAGTCCGCAGCCGATGTCGAGCACCTCGCCGCGGATCTCGCCGGCTTCCTCGACCGCCACCAGCACCGGCTGGGGCCTGCCGATGTCCCACGGCATGGGGATGTCCTGAGTGGAACCGCCCTGGTAGACGGCCTCGAAGTCGACGTCTTCGATGGCTGTGCCCGGCTCGGTCACGTGATCCTCCGATGGTGTATTCAACGGTTGATGAGTTTCATGGTCCACCTCGTGGGTCGAAACTGTCAACCTCGGGAATACGGGGGAACCGGCGTGGGTAGTTGATGGACATGAAGTTCGGTATCGCGACGTTCGTGACTGACGAAGGCATCCGCCCGGACGTGCTGGGCAAGGCACTGGAGGAGCGCAGGTTCGACTCGCTGTTCCTCGCGGAGCACTCGCACATCCCGGTGAGCAGGCAGAGCCCCTATCCCGGCGGCGGGCCGCTGCCGTCCAAGTACCAGCGCACGCTGGACCCGTTCGTGGCGCTGACCGCGGCCGCGATGACCACCGAGCGCCTGCTGCTCGGCACCGGGATCGCGCTGCTGATCCAGCGCGACCTGATCCACACCGCCAAGGAGGTCGCCAGCCTCGACCTGCTTTCAGGCGGGCGCGTGGCCTTCGGCGTCGGGGTCGGCTGGAACCGCGAAGAGATGGCCAACCACGGCACCGATCCCCGTACCCGCGGCGCGCTGATCAACGAGCAGCTGGCCGCGCTGAAGGAGATCTGGACCACCGACGAGGCCCAGTTCCACGGCGAGCACGTGGACTTCGACCCGATCTTCGCCTGGCCCAAGCCCGTCCAGAAGCCGCATCCGCCGATCTTCATCGGCGGCGAAAGCCCCGCCGCGCTGGAGCGACTGCTCACCTACGGCGATGCGTGGCTCCCTCGGGGTAGCTCGACCGAGGCAGAGCTCCGCCAGGTCCGAGAATGGCTCACCGAGCGTGGCCGGGGCGACGTCCCGTTCACCGTTTTCGGTGGCTCGGAGAAGCCGGAGATCCTCGACGGGTTCGCGAGCGCCGGAGTGGAGCGGGTGACGCTCCTGCTGGAGACGGCTCCGGAGGCCGAGTCGCTGCGGGAGCTCGACCGGCTTGCCGCGATCGCGGCACGGCACGGCTGATCCGTGGTTCGATGATCTCATGAAGTTCGGGATCGGCACTTTCGTCACGGATCAGGGCAGCCGCCCCGATGTGCTGGGCAAGGCGCTCGAGGAGCGGGGTTTCGACTCGCTCTTCGTCGCCGAGCACTCGCACATCCCCGCGAGCCGGGAGAGCCAGCACCCCGCCGGTATCGAGCTGCCCGAGGTCTACTACCGCACCTATGACCCGTTCGTGGCACTGACCGCGGCCGCGGTGGTCACCACCAAACTGCTGCTGGGCACCGGCGTCGCGTTGCTCGCGCAGCGGGACGTGATCTACACGGCCAAGGAGGTCGCGAGCCTCGACCACCTCTCCGGCGGCCGGGTCCTGTTCGGGGTCGGCGTCGGCTGGAACCGCGAGGAGATGGCCGACCACGGCACCGATCCGCGCACCCGCGGCAAGCGGCTCGACGAGCAGCTCATCGCGATCAAACGGATCTGGACCGAGGACGAGGCCACCTTCCACGGGGACTTCGTGAACTTCGACAGGCTCAAGGCGTGGCCGAAACCGGTGGCCGCGCCGCACCCGCCGATCTACGTCGGCGGCAACAGCCCGGCCGCGCTCGCCAGGCTGGCCGCGCACGGCGACGTCTGGACACCCACCGCCGAACCCGGGGTCGCGGGGTTCGCGTCCTTGATGGCACTGCGCGAAGAGCACGCGCCGGGCGTGCCGGTGTCGATGTTCGCGGTGAGCACAAAGAACGAAGAGCTGCTCGAGGCCTACGCGGCAGCGGGCGTGCAGCGGTGCACGTTCCACCTCGCCACCAGGCCGGAAGCCGAAACACTGGGCAAACTGGACGAACTCGTGAAGTTCGTCGAGCGGTATCGCTGATCAGAAGGGTTGGACAAACGCGTGAGTGACGTTCAAATCGGTCTTGCCGCGGCGCTGGAGCAGTTCTCGCCACGGGAGTCGATCCGGCTGGCGGCGCTGGCCGAGCAGCACGGGTTCTCCGGCCAGCTGGCCGCGGACCATTTCCAGCCGTGGGTTCCCCAGCAGGGTGAGGCCTCGTTCGTGTGGAGTGTGCTGGCTTCGCTGGCCGAGAACACGACCGGTGACATCGGGCCTGGCGTGACGTGTCCGTCGTTCCGGTTGCACCCGGCGATGGTGGCGCAGGCCGCGGCGACGCTGGAGGCGACGTATCCGGGGCGGACGTGGCTGGGGATCGGGTCGGGTGAGGCGCTCAACGAGCACGTCATCGCCGGGTACTGGCCGGAGGCGCCGGAGCGGGTGCGGCGCATGTTCGAGGCGTTGGAGATCATCCGGAAGTTGTTCACCGGTAAGGATGTCAAGCATTCCGGTGAGTTCTTCAAGCTGCACACTTCGCGGTTGTGGACGTTGCCGGACGGTCCGCCGCCGCCGGTGTACATCGCGGCTGCCGGGCCGTATACGTCGCGGAAGACCGGTGAGCTGGCGGACGGGTTGATCACGCCCGGTGCGTCGTTGGAGAAGCTTCAGGGGATCTTGGACAACTTCGGGCAGGGCGCGAAGAAGGCCGGGAAGAACCCCGATGAAATGGCGAAGCTGCTGCAGGTGCATTTGTCCTGGGCCGAGGATGACGAGACGGCCTGGGCCAACGCGATGGACCAATGGCCGAATGGGGGGATGAAGTTCCCCAAGGCCGACGTGCGGTCGCCGTTCGACTTCGCGCAGATGGCCAAGCTGGTCAGGCGTGAGGACTTCGAGGGGCGGATGGTGGTGTCGTCTGATCCGGACGTGCACCGGGCCGCGCTGCAGAAGTATGTGGATGCTGGGTTCAGTCGGATCTATGTGCATAACGTTGGGCGGAACCAAGACGCCTTTATCGAGACCTTTGGGCGGGATGTTTTGCCGAAGCTGACTGCTTAGTTTTTGGTTTAGTCCTGAGGTGCGGCTAGAAGCCTGTGTTTTTTGGCCAGCGCGCTCACAAACTCGCGCCGCCAGGTCGCCCCTGGCACCGTGCGTAAGTGCGGGTTTTGTTTGTAGGGGGGCGACCTGCCGTCGCGAGTTGGGAGGCCCTGGCGGGCCTGAAAGAGGGCGCGCGGCGGTGAAGTCTCCACTCGCAGGGCTCGCGGAGACGCTGTGGTCCCGGATAGCGGTGGCCGGGTTTTGGTGGTGTGTGTCGGGGGCGAGTCTTGGTGGCCGGTGAGTGGCGTGGCTGGGTGTGGGTGGTTCGGCGCGCTGTGAAGTCTTGGGGTCTGAGGCCGGGCGTGGCTGAGTCTTGGTGGCCGGTGAGTGGCGTGGCTGGGTGTGGGTGGTTCGGCGCGCTGTGAAGTCTTGGGGTCTGAGGCCGGGCGTGGCTGAGTCTTGGAGGCCGAGGCTAGGCGGGGCTGGGTCTTGGTGGTTTCGTACGTCGTGAAGTCTTGGGGGTGGTGACGGGCGGGGCTGGGTCTTGGTGGTCTGGGCGCCGTGACGTTTGGTTATTTGTCCAGGAGGAGGTGGACTGCTAGGTCTAGGCGGTTGGCTACGTCGGCTGCTGAGGCTCGGCGGGTTACCCAAGCTACTAGGTTGGCCATCCAGACGTCCGCTATCACGTGGAAGACGTCGCGGTCCGCTTTGGTGGGCTCGGGTATGCCCATCGCCTTGGCGAACATGTTCTCCATCAGGCGGCCCACCTGCTCGACCTCCGCGGCTGCCGTGGTGTCCGCGAACATGAACGCGCGGACCATCGCCTCCGTCAGGTGGGGGTCTCGCTGCATGAGGCGCGTGTTGCGGCCCAGCACGAACATGAGGCGCTCGCCAGGGGTGTCGCCGGGGATGGTCACGCGATCCAGTTTTTCCTGCGCCCGCTCGAACTCGCGTGCCAGGCCCGAGACCAGCAGGTGGATTTTCGAGGGGAAATAGCGGTAGAGGGTACCCAGGGCCACATCCGCTTTCTCCGCCACCGCGCGCATCTGGACGGCGTCGTAACCGCCCTTCGCCGCCAGGACCAGGGTCGCGTCGATGATGCGGCGGCGGCGGTCACGCTGCGCGGCCGAGCCGAGCTCGTCGGCGCCGAGCGCCGCGAGTGCGTTCGCGCCGCGTGTCCTGGGCGTCGCGGGCGCCTTGGCCTTGCCTGGCATCGGGTGCTCCCCCGTCTCTTTCCCGGGTCGATCTTGGGAACTTGTTCCAGTTTTGCTCTGTAGCGTACCTAACTTGGTCAACTGTTCAAGTTGGGGTTCACTAGCCAGAAAACTGGAACACGTTCTACACTCGTCGGTAAGCTTCGGGCGAGGAGGTTCGTGGTGCCGATCGCGATCACCGAGGAGCAGCGCGCGCTGGCGGGCTCCGTCCGGGACTGGGCCCGCTCGGCCCGGCCGGTGGACACCGTCCGCGCGCAGGAGACCGGTGGCGACGCCACTGCCCTGCCCGCTGGGCTGGCCGCGCTGGGACTGTTCGGCGTCGCCGTGCCCGAGAGGTTCGGCGGTGCTGGTGGGGACGTCGTGGACCTCGCCTCCGGGCTCGCCGAGGCCGCCGCGGCGCTCGCCCCGGGTCCGGTGCTGGGCACGCTCCTCGGCGGGCTGCTCCTGTCGTCCGTCGCGGACTCCGCCGTGGTCAAGGAGCTCTTGCCCGCCGTTGCCGAGGGGACCGAGAGGCTGGCGGTCGCGCTCGGCGAGGACGGTCCCGTGCTCGACGCGCACCCGGCCGCCTGGCTGCTCGTCCCGCGCGGGGACGGCCATCTCCTGCTGCCGCCCGGCGCGTCGAGCGTGTCCGTGGAACCGGTGCGGCCCTTCGATTTCTCCCGTCCGATCGCCCGGGTCCGCCTGCTCGACGCGGACGCGGGCACCCCACTCGCCGGGCTGGCGCCGGTCGCCGAACTGGCCGCGACGCTCGCCGCGGCGGAGGCCGCCGGAGTCGCCGGCTGGTGCCTGCGGACCGCGGTGGAGTACGCCAGGGTGCGCGAGCAGTTCGGCCACCCGATCGGGTCTTTTCAAGCGGTGAAGCACCTGTGTGCCGAGATGCTCTGCCGAGCCGAAGCCGCCGCGGCGCTCGGCTGGGACGCGGCCAGGGCCGTGGGCGAGCCCGGGCATTCGCTGGCCGCCGCGACCGCCGCGGCCGTCGCGCTCGACGCTGCTGTGGACAACGCCAAGGACTGCGTGCAGATCCTCGGTGGCCTCGGTTTCACCTGGGAGCACGACGCCCACCTGTACCTTCGCCGCGCCGTCGCGCTGCGTCAGTGGCTCGGCGGCTCCGGACGCTGGCGTCGCCGGGCGGCCGAACTCGCGCTGGCCGGGACCCGGCGCACCCTCGCCGTGGACGCCGTCGCCGTCGACGTCGGCGGGCTCGGCGCTGTCGTCGCGGAAATCGCGGCCCTGCCCGAGGACGAACGCCGGGTCAGGCTCGCCGACACCGGCCTGCTCGCCCCGCACTGGCCGCAGCCGTACGGCCTGGGCGCCGCCGCCGGGACCCAGCTGGGCATCGACGCCGCCCTCACCGCGGCGGGCGTCCGGCGGCCGGACCTGGTCATCGGCGCTTGGGCGATCCCGACGATCCTCGAACACGGGTCCGCGGCCCAGCGCGACCGGTTCGCCGGGCCGACGTTGCGCGGCGAGCTCATCTGGTGCCAGCTGTTCAGCGAACCCGAGGCCGGTTCCGACCTCGCGTCCCTGCGGACCGTGGCCTGCCGCGTGGACGGCGGCTGGCGGCTCACCGGGCAGAAGGTCTGGACTTCCCTTGCCAGGGAAGCGGATTGGGGCATCTGCCTGGCCCGCACCAACCCGGCTGTGCCGAAACACCAGGGCATCACGTACTTCCTGGTCGACATGCGCGCGAGCGGGATCGACCCCCGGCCGCTGCGGGAGATCACCGGCGACGCCGTGTTCAACGAGGTGTTCCTCGACGAGGTCTTCGTCCCGGACGACCAGGTCGTCGGCGAGGTCGACGGCGGCTGGCGGCTCGCGCGGACCACGCTGGCCAACGAACGGGTCGCGCTCGGCAGTGGCTCGGCCGTCGGCGAAGGCGTCGAGAACCTCTTGGCGGGCCTGACGGAAGTGCCCGACGTCGAACTCGAGCGGCTCGGCGAGGTGATCGCCCAGGGCAGCGCGTGTTCGGTGCTGGAGCTGCGTGCGACCTTGCGGCGGCTGGCCGGGCAGAGTCCCGGTGCGGAGTCAAGTGTGCGCAAGCTGCTCGGGGTCCGGCACCGCCAAGACGTCGCCGAACTCGCGCTGGAACTCGGCGACACCGGCGCGGCCAGGCACGAGTTCCTCCTGACGCGGTGCCTCAGCATCGCGGGCGGCACCACCCAGGTGCTGCTCACCCTCGCCGCGGAAAGGCTGCTCGACCTGCCGAGGCGATGACCCGGTACCGCCGTTTGTCGGTACCGTGCTCTAACGTGCGGTGCGTGGAGTTCGACACGCGCACCCAAGCCACCTACGTCCCGTCAGATCCGCCGCGGGACGGGGTGCTCGCGTTGTGGGGTGAGGGCGTCGAGGGCGACACCCCGATCGAGCTCGTTCTCCCGGTGGGCAAGGCGTTCCGGCGCACCAAGGTCAGCGCGGACGTCGTCCCGCTCTCCCGCGCGGTGCCCCGGCTGCTGACCGCCGAGGGCGAGCTCAGCCCGGCGATCGCGGCCTGGTCCGCGGCCGTCAACGCCGGGGTCAACCTCATCGCGCGCGGCAGGCTGCTGCCCGCGGTCTCGCCCGGCGGGCTCGATTCGTGGCGGGTCGGGCCGCTCGACGTGGCCGACGAGGAGCAGCTGCGCGGGCTCGCCGCGGCCCTGCCGCCGGAGGCGCACGCGCTGCCGCTGTCCGGGCTCAAACGCATCCGGCTGCATTCGCCGGAGTCGCTGATCCGCGCCCTGTGGGACGCCACGGCCGACGTGCTGGTCCGCGGTCCCGCGGCCGGTGTGGCCGCGGGCGGGCCCGCGTTCGCCGCCGCGGAGCCCACGCTGGTCGGCCCGGACGGCGCGGCGTGGCTGGCCGAGTTGGGCGCGCAGGAGTCCTCGGGCGCGCAGCTCGTGCTGCGCGTGGAAGTCGTCGAAGGTGAGCAGCCGTCGTTCGCCGGGGTGCTGGCGATGCGCAGCGCCGCCGATCCGAGCCTGGTGGTCGAGGCGGCGACGTTGTGGGACGCGCCGGACGCGGTGCTGGAAAGGCTGGGCGAGCAGGTCGAGACCCAGCTGCTGCTCGGCCTGCGGCGTGGCGCGCGGGCCTGGCCGCCGCTGGCCAGGGTGCTGCGGGCCGCCGCGCCGACCGGGCTCGAACTGTCCGACGAGGAGGTCGTCGACCTGCTCTCGCACGGTGGCCGGGCGCTCGGCGCGGCCGGCATCGAGGTCCTGTGGCCCAAGGGGATGTTAGATGGCGAGCTCAAGGCGAAGGCGAGCGCCACGCAGGTGCCCGGCAGCGTCACCGGCCCGGTGTTCACGCTCAAGAGCCTGCTGGCGTTCCGCTGGCGGCTGAGCCTGGGCGGTGACGAGCTCACCGAGCAGGAGGTCACCGAGCTCGCCGAGGCGAAACGTCCGCTCGTGCGGCTGCGCGGCCAGTGGGTCAAGGTCGACGCCGCGATGCTGGCGAAGCTGCGCGCCCGCCGGACCAAGAAGCTGACCGGCGCACAGGCGCTGGCCGCGACGCTGACGGGCGAGCTCGAGCTCGACGGCGAGAAGGTCGAGTTCGCGGCGCCGTCCGCGCTGGCCGGCCTGGCGCGCCGGATCCGGGAGAGCGCGGCAGAACCGATCGAGCCCTCGCCCGACCTGCACGCGACCCTGCGGCCGTACCAGCGCGCCGGGCTCGGCTGGCTGGCCACGATGACCGGGCTCGGGCTCGGCGCCTGTCTCGCCGACGACATGGGGCTCGGCAAGACGATCCAGCTCATCGCGCTGCACCTGCACCGCCGCGAGCTCGGGGCGGGGCCGACGCTGGTCCTGTGCCCGACGTCGCTGCTGGGCAACTGGGAGCGGGAGTTCGCCCGGTTCGCCCCCGGCGTGCCGGTGCGGCGGTTCCACGGCGGCGGCAGGCATCTCGACGACCTCGGCGCGGACGAGGTCGTCCTCGCCACGTACGGCGTGCTGCGGCGGGACAGGGCCACTCTGTCCGAAGTGGACTGGGGACTGGTCGCGGCCGACGAGGCGCAGCACGTGAAGAACCCGCTTTCGGTGACGGCGAAGGAATTGCGCAAGGTCCCGGCGGCCGCGCGCGTCGCGCTCACCGGCACCCCGATGGAAAACCGGCTGACCGAGCTCTGGTCGTTGATCGACTGGACGACGCCGGGGCTGCTCGGCCCGCTCGACCGGTTCCGGCGGACCGTCGCCCGGCCGATCGAGCGCGACCGCGACACCGCCGCCACCGAGCGGCTCGCCGCGACAGTGCGGCCGTTCTTGTTGCGGCGCAAGAAGACCGACCCCGACATCGCGCCCGAGCTGCCGCGCAAGACCGAGACCGACCGGTTCGTCCCGCTCACGGCGGAGCAGACGACGCTGTACGAGGCGGTGGTGCGGGAGAACCTCGCGATCATCCGGGAATCGCAGGGCCTGCAGCGGCAGGGCCAGGTGCTCAAACTGCTGACCGAGCTCAAGCAGATCTGCAACCACCCGGCCCAGTACCTCAAGGAGCCGGGGGTGCTGCGCGGCCGGTCCGGCAAGCTCGCCGCGTTCGAGGAGCTGCTCGACGTCATCCTCGACGAAGGCGACAGCGTGCTCGTGTTCAGCCAATACGTGCAGCTGCTCAAACTCCTGGAGACCAGGCTGGCCGAGCGTGGCCTGCCCGCCGCGCTGCTCTCGGGGCGGAACTCGCCGAAGGAGCGCGAGGAGATGGTCGCCCGGTTCCAGGCGGGGGAGGTGCCGGTGTTCCTGCTCTCGCTCAAGGCGGGCGGCGTCGGCCTCAACCTGACCAGGGCCACCCACGTGATCCACTACGACCGCTGGTGGAACCCCGCGGTGGAGGACCAGGCGACCGACCGCGCGTACCGCATCGGGCAGGACAGGCCGGTCCAGGTGCATCGCCTGATCGCCGAGGGCACCCTGGAGGAGCGCATCGCCACGGTGCTGGAGACCAAGCGTGGCCTGGCCGAAGCCGTCATCGGCGCCGGGGAGAACTGGATCACCGAGCTGTCCGACGCCGAGCTGACCGAGCTGGTCCGGCTGGACGGTGACTGATGGTCAGGCGGACCTTCGGCAACACCTGGTGGGGCAAGGCCTGGGTGGAAGCGCTCGAACTGCGCGCGAAGCTGGACCCGAACCGGCTTCCCCGTGGACGTACGTACGCGCGCAAGGGCACGGTCAGCGGGCTGAAGGTGACCAGCGGCGAGATCACCGCGCGGGTGCGCGGCAGCCGGTCCGTGCCGTACCGGGTCACCATCCGGATGCGCGGGTTCACCGGCGAGCAATGGGAGTCGCTGCTGGTCACGGTCGGTGCCCGGCTGGGGCACGCGGCCGCCCTGCTCGACGGGGAGCTGCCCGCCGAGCTCGCCGTCCGCGCCAGGGCAGCGGGCGCGGACCTGTTGCCGGGGCCGGGTGATCTGGGGCCGAAGTGTTCCTGCCCCGACCCGGCGAATCCGTGCAAGCACGTCGCGGCCGTCTACTACCTGGTCGCCGACGAGGTCGACGCCGACCCGTTCGTCCTGTTCCTGTTGCGCGGCAGGACCCGCGAGAAGGTCCTGGCCGAGCTGCGGGCCCGGCGGGCTCCGGCCCGCCCGCGTGGCAAGCCGTCGCGGCGCGTGGTGGATCCCGGGCTGGCGCCGCACGAAGCGTTCGCGAGGCGCCGCGCGCCCGTTCCCCGGCGGCGCCCGGTGCCGGACGAGCCGGGTCCGCCCGCCGTGCTCGCCGTGGATCCGCCCGCGGCGACGGGATGGAGTGCCGGTGTGCTGGCCGCCTTGGCGGCGGACGCGGCTTCGCGGGCCTGGGAGTTGCTCGCGGATCCGTCGCGGGCCGCCGCCGAGCTGTCGATCGAGGAGGATCTGGCGCGCCGGGTCGTCGCCCGCCCGGCCGGGCTCGGTGCTCTCGCCACCGCCTCCGGGGTGCCACCGAAAGACCTCCAGCGCTGGGCGTACGCCTGGCGAGAGGCAGGGCGCGGCGGCGTGGCCGCGCTGGTGGAGAGCTGGCAGCCCGCGCTCGCCCCGCTCGAAGAGGCGAAGGCCGAGCTGGCCGAGTCGGGGCTGCCCGGCCAGGTGAAGGCCTGGCGGAACAGGCTCACCCAGGGAGAGCTTCAGCTGCGGCTGGGCCGTGACGGGCGGTGGTACCGCTTTGTCCGCGACCAGGCGACCTGGCGGCTCGACGGCCCGGCCGCAGACCGGCCCGCCGACGTCAGCTACCCCGTGAACCCCCTGGGTTCGGAAGACCTCTGAAGGCCACCATGACGGCGTTAAACGCCGTCATGGTGGCCTTCAGAGACTTCCCGAGACCCCTCCATGCGCCCCAAAGTGGCATTCGGTGCGTCCAACGCAACCAATGCCACAGTCGGGCCACGCAGCAGGCCCCAGACCCCCGAAAACGGCAGCAAAGGTCCCTTGCTCCCGCGCCCGAAGGTCCCTGAAGGCCACCTTCACAGCGTCTAACGCCCTCAAGGTGGCCTTCAGAGCACATCGGCTATCCGGTGGACCGGCCCGTCGAGGCGGGGGAGGTGCGGTAGGCCCATTCGAGGAAGCGCTCGGCGCCGCGGACCACGTGTGCGCCACGGATCGAGGAGAAGGTCTCGAAGGCGTGCTGCGCCCCGGGGATCTCGGCGTAGGCGACCGGGTTCCGGGACTTCTCCCGCAGCCGCCGCACGAACTCGCGCGCCTCGCGGACCGGCACCATGGTGTCCCGTTCGCCGTGCACGACGAAGAACGGCGGTGCCTCGTCGATGATCCGGTCGAGTGGCGAGGCGGCGAGGTAGTCGTCGAGGAACTCGGCCGGACCCCGGTCCGGCTCGAAGACGTGTTTCGTGATCAGCGTCTTGAGCCTGGCCTTGCTCGCGCGCGAACCGGAGGTCGCGGCGAAGTCGTACACGCCGTAGAACGGGACGCAGGCGTTGACGCTCGTGTCGGCTTCGGTGAAGCCCGGCTGGAGCGTGGGGTCGTTCTGGGTCAGCGCGAGCAGCGCCGCGAGGTGCCCGCCCGCCGAGCCGCCGGTCGCGGCCACGAACGCCGGGTCCCCGCCGTAGGTCGCGATGTTCTCGTGGATCCAGGCCAGCGCGCGTTTCGCCGCGATGATGTGCGCGGGCCAGCGCGCGGCGGGGGAGAGCGGGTAGTTGATCGCGACGCAGACCCAGCCTCGCTTGGCCATCTGCAGCATCAGCGGCAGGCCCTGGTGGTCCTTGTCGCCGATCATCCAGGCGCCACCGTGCACCTGAAGCAGCACCGGGGCCCCGGTGACGGGCTCGCGCGGGCGGTAGACGTCCAGGAGGAAGCGTTTGCCCCCGGGCGCGTAGGCGATGTTCCGGTCGCGGCGGACCTCCGGGTCACGCAGGCGGAAGGGCAGGGCCAACTGGCCCCACGGCGTGGCCAGGTCCTTCGGGCTCGGCGGGTGGGCCAGCTCGTCGAGATAGGCCGTGCCGATGCTTTCGGTGAGCGCGGTCTCGATCACGCCGCGGGCCTTCTGGGAGTTCGCGATGAGCGCGCCGAGCCCGGCCATCGAGAGTCCGGCCAGCGCGAGGCCCGCCTTGCTTTTCGGGCCGCGCCCGAGCAGGTGCGCGGCCGTGTCGGCGGCGGTGAGGGTCAGCAGGTGGGGGGCGAGCTCGTCGGTCAGCCACCCGGCGAAGAACGCCGGGATCGACGTCCGCGCGCCTCGTGGCGGCTTGAGCGCGTTGGCCACCAAGGCGAGCTGCAGGGCACGGCGAGTGGCGAAGTTCGGCTGCACGGAGGCTATGTTACTCGCGCGTAGCCCAGAGTAGAACCGGAGTAGAACCACAGTAGAACCGGTTGCACCCGGCCGGGGGGCTTACGCTGGCGGACATGCAGAGACTGAGCGGCCTCGACGCGAGTTTCCTCTATCTGGAGACCTCGTCACAGCTGCTGCACGTCTGCGGGTTGATCACGCTCGACGGTACGACCGTGCCGGGTGGCTACGGCTTCGAGCGGCTCAAGCGCACGCTGGCCGAGCGGGTCCGGCTGATCCCGGCATTCCGCCGCAAACTGCACAATCCACGCTGGAACCTCGGACATCCGGTCTGGGTCGAGGACGAGGAGTTCGACCTCGACCACCACGTCCACCGCGTCGGCCTGCCCGCGCCGGGCGGCCGCGCCGAGCTCGCCGGGTTCTGCGCCCACGTCGCCGGTCAGCAGCTCGACCGGGCACGGCCGCTGTGGCAGCTCTACGTCATCGAGGGGCTCGCGAACGGCGAGGTGGCCGTCTTCCTCAAGATGCACCACGCGAGCGTCGACGGTGTCAGCGGCGCGAGCCTGATCACCTACCTGTCCGGCCTGTCGCCCGACGCGCCGCCGCCGGAGATCGGCGGGGACGTGCGCCACAACGGCGATGTCCCGGCCCGGCTGGACCTGCTGCGCAGCAGCGTGACGTCGTTCGCGAAGCGGCCGCTCGAGCTCGCCAAGCTGGTGCCGGACCTCGTCGAGCTCGTCCCCCGCTGGGTCGGCAAAGCCTTGCGCGGCAAGGGAATGCCCGTCCCGTTCACCGCGCCGCGCACCTCGCTCAACGGCACCATCACCAGCCATCGCTCTGTCGCGTACGCGCAGCTGGAGCTCGACGACGTGAAGACGGTGAAGAACGCCTTCGGGGTCACGGTGAACGACGTCGTGCTCGCGCTGGTCTCGGGCGCGCTGCGGCGTTTCCTGTCCGAGCGCGGCGAGCTGCCGGAGGATCCGCTCGTCGCGACCGTGCCGGTTTCGGTGCACGAGCGGACCGAACGCGACCACGGCAGCAACAAGGTGTCCGCCTTCTTCGCCTCGCTGCCGACCCACCTGGCCGACCCGGCCGCGCGCGTGTTCATGCTCGCCGAGTCGAACCGGCTGTCCAAGGACCACCACTACGACATCGACGCCGACATGCTCCAGGACTGGGCGCAGTTCTCCGGCGCGACCGCGTTCGGCCTCGCCGTGCGCGCGTACTCGGCGCTGCGCCTGGCGGAGAAACATCCGGTGGTGCACAACCTGGTGGTCTCCAACGTCCCCGGCCCGCCCATGCCGCTGTACCTGCTCGGCGCGCGGATCACCGGGCTCTATCCGCTCGGGCCGGTGTTTCACGGCGCCGGGCTGAACGTCACGGTGCTGTCCAACGCGGGCAAGGTCGACGTCGGCCTGATCGGCGCCGAGGAGCTGGCTGGCGACCTGTGGCCGCTCGCCGACGCGCTGCCCGACGCGCTCGAGGAACTGCTCAAGGCCGCGCCCCAGCCCGGCTGACTCGTTCGGCGTCAGCGGGCGTGGACCGAGGTGCGGGCGGCCAGGCCACCGAGTGCAGCGGCACCGTCGCTCCCTTTCGGTGAAGGGGTTGCCCTTCCCGGCCGTTCCGGTTAAGACTAGAACAGGTTTCAGTATTTGCCCATTCGGCGAGGTTGGGAGCCGGTGTGGACTTCACCCTGGACGACACGCAGACCGAGATCGTCTCGCTGGCGGCGAGCGCGCTCCGCCGGTCCGCGGATCCCGGCGAACAGTGGCACGCGCTCGCAGGCACCGGCCTGCTTTCGCTGTCCCTGCCCCCGGAACTGGACGGCGACGGCCTCGGCGTCGCGGAGGTCGCGCTCGTGCTGACCGAGGTGGGCCGCGTCGCCGCGGCCGTGCCCGCCTTCGCCGCGCTGGCACTGGGCGTCCTGCCGCTCGGCGCGCTGGGCAGCGCGGCGCAACGCGCGGAGTTGCTCAGCCCGGTCGCGGCGGGGGAGGGCCTGCTCACCGCCGCCCTGCACGAACCGTCCGCCCCGCTGACCACCACGCCGTCCACGACGGCGACGGCCGCACACGGCGACTGGCGGCTCAGCGGGACGAAGGTCGGCGTGCCCTGCGCGGCCGAGTCGTTGCGCGTGCTCGTCCCGGCGTCGATGCCCGGTGGCGCCGGTGTTTTCCTGGTCGACCCGCACGCGCCAGGGGTGTCCCTCAGCCGGACCCGGAACTCCGCCGGGACGCCCGAGCACACGATGGTCCTGGACGCGGTCCGGGTCGCCGAAGCCGATCTCCTCAACGACCGGAGTCCCGGCGAGGCGGTCGCGACCGTGCACCGGTTCGCGCTCGCCGGGGCCGCCGCACTGGCCGACGGCCTGATCGCGGGCGCGCTCGCGCTGACCACCCGGCACCTCGGCGAACGCGAGCAGTTCGGCCGCCCGCTGGCCGCGTTCCAGGCGGTGGCCCAGCAGATCGCGGACGTCTACGTGGCGTCGAGAACCGTGCACCTGGCCGCTCAGTCGGCCGTCTGGCGGCTGTCCGCCGGGCTCGACGCGGACGCCGAACTCGACATCGCCGCGTACTGGCTCGCCGGGCAGGCGCCCGCCGCACTGGCGATCTGCCACCACCTGCACGGCGGGGTCGGCGTCGACGAAACCTATCCGCTGCACCGCTTCTACTCGGCGGTAAAGGATCTGGCGCGGCACGTCGGCGGTGCCACGCACCGGCTGGACCGGCTCGGCGAACTGGTGGCGGGATGACGATGCGACTGGACCTGACCGCGGCACAACGCGAACTGCGCGCGGAACTGCGGAAGTACTTCGCCGGGCTGATCAGCCCGGACGAGCGGTGGGCGATGCTGCGGGAACGGCACGGGCCGGTGTACCGCGAGATCGTCCGCCGGATGGGCGCCGACGGGTGGCTCGGCGTCGGCTGGCCGGAACGCTACGGCGGCCGCGGCTTCGGCGAGATCGAGCAGCACCTGTTCGTCGACGAGGCCGCGCGCGCCGACGTCCAGCTGCCCTCGGTCACGCTGCAGACCGTCGGCCCGACGCTGCAGACGTTCGGGACCGAGGAGCAGAAAGCGTTGTTCCTGCCCAAGATCCTGGCCGGGCAGGTGCATTTTGCGATCGGCTACACCGAGCCAGAGGCCGGGACGGATCTCGCGTCGCTGCGGACCACCGCGGTGCGGGAGGGCGACGAGTACGTGGTCGACGGGCAGAAGATCTTCACCACCGGCGGCCACGACGCCGACTACGTCTGGCTCGCCGTGCGGACCGCGCCGGACGCGCCGAAGCACAAAGGCATCTCGATCCTCATCGTCGACACCCGCGACCCCGGCTACTCGTGGACGCCGATCATCACCTGCGACGGCGCGCACCACGTGAACTCGACCTACTACTCCGGCGTGCGAGTGCCCGCGAACATGCTGGTAGGCAAGGAGAACGAGGGCTGGCGGCTGATCACCGCCCAGCTCAACCACGAGCGTGTGATGCTCGGCCCGGCCGGGCGGATCGGCGGCCTGTACGACCGTGTCCGCGACTGGGCCGTCACCCGCGAGACCCCGGACGGGACGCCGCTGCTCGACCTGCCGGACGTGCGGGCCGCGCTCGGCGAAACCCTCGCCACCGCGCGGATCAACGAGCTGCTCAACTGGCAGGTCGCGGCGTCCTCGGCGGCCGGGCCGGTGACCGTCGCCGACGCCTCGGCCACCAAGGTCTTCGGCTCGGAACGGATCCAGCGCGTCAGCGGTCTGCTGGAGGAAATCCTGGCGCGCCACGGTGATCCGGCCGACCCGGACACCGCGGACCTCGCGGAGTGGCTCGACGTGCTGGCCAAACGAAACCTGGTGCTCACCTTCGGCGGCGGGGTCAACGAGATCCAGCGCGAGCTGATCGCCACCGCCGGGCTCGGCCTGCCGAGGGTGCCGCGATGAGCCTCCAGGAGACAGCGGAAAAGCTGGCAGCGCAAGGGGAATCCTCGCGTCGGCCCGCACGTGACGTGGTGAACCAGGCGATGGTCAACAACTGGGTCGAGGCGCTCGGCGACGCCAACCCGGTCTACACCGACCCCGCGTTCGCCGCCGCGAGTGTCCACAAGGGACTCGTCGCGCCCCCGGCGATGGCGCAGGTGTGGACGATGAACGGCCTGCACGGCACCCGGGCCGCGGACGACCCGCTCGGCGCGATGATGGAGGAACTCGACGGCGCCGGGTTCACCTCCGTGGTCGCCACCAACTCGGAGCAGACCTACCACCGCTATCTGCGCCACGGGGAACTGGTGTCCGCCACCACCCGGCTGGAGAACGCCGCCGGCCCGAAGCGCACGGCGCTGGGCGAGGGCTGGTTCGTCACCACCCGCACCATCTGGTACGTCGGTGACGAGGTCGTGGCGGAGATGATGTTCCGGGTGCTCAAGTTCGCGCCACCGGACGCGAAACCCCCGGCCGCGCCGGTCCTGCGGCCGGTGATCAGCCTCGACACCGCGTTCTTCTGGGAAGGACTGAAGGCGGGGGAGCTGCGGATCCAGCGCTGGGGTGACGTCCTGCGGCACCCGCCGGGCCCGATGCCGCCGGACGGCGCTCTGGACGCGGTCCCGGATTACGTCGTCGCGAGTGGACTCGGCACCGTCCACAGCTACGTCGTGCACCATCATCCGCCCTTGCCCGGTAAGGAACTCCCGTTCGTCGTGGCGCTCGTCGAGCTGGACGAAGGCGTCCGCGTGCTGGCCGAGCTGCTCGACGTCCCGCCCGGCGAGGTCCACATCGGACAGCGCGTCGAAGCCGCGTTCGTCCACGTCGACGACGACCTGACCCTGCCCGCCTGGAGGCTCGCGCGATGACCGTCCCCTGCGCCGTCGGCACCGAACTGCCGCCGCTGACCATCGAGGCGACCCCGACGTTCGTGGTGAGCACCGCGCTCGCCACCCGGGACTTCCAGGATGTCCACCACGACCGGGATTCCGCCGTGGCCAGGGGATCGAAGGACGTCTTCCTCAACATCCTCACCGACACCGGCCTCGTGCAACGGTTCGTGACCGACTGGGCGGGCCCGGAAGCGCTCGTGCGCTCGGTCAAGATCCGGCTCGGGGTGCCGTGCTACGCCTATGACACGCTCACGTTCTCCGGCCGGGTCGTCGAACGGGACGGGGCGGACGTGGTGGTCGGGGTCAGCGGCATCGGCGTCCTCGGCGAGCACGTGACCGGGACCGTCGCGGTCACGATGCCGGGCGGACCGTCATGAGCCTGTCCGGCAAAGCGGCCATCGTCGGCATCGGCGCGACCGAGTTCTCCAAGGAGTCCGGGCGCAGCGAACTCCGGCTCGCCTGTGAAGCCGTGCTGCACGCGCTGACCGACGCCGGGCTCCGTCCATCCGATGTGGACGGACTGGTGTCGTTCACCATGGACGGCAGCAACGAGATCTCGGTCGCGCGTGAGCTGGGGATCGGTGAGCTCGAGTTCTTCAGCCGCGTCCACTACGGCGGCGGCGCCGCGGCGGCGACCGTGCAGCAGGCGGCGATGGCGGTGGCCACCGGCGTCGCCGAGGTGGTCGTGGCCTACCGCGCGTTCAACGAGCGGTCCGGGCAGCGGTTCGGCCAGGTGTCCGCGGCCGCCGCGCAGCAGGTGAACACCTCCGGGGTGGACAACGCGTTCCACTACCCGGTGGGCATCGCCACCCCGGCCGCGACCGTCGCGATGCTCGCCAGGCGGTACATGCACGACTACGGCGCCACCAGCGAGGATTTCGGGCGGATCGCCGTGCTCGACCGCAAGCACGCGGCGACGAACCCCCGCGCGTGGTTCCACGGCAAGCCGATCACGCTGGAGCAGCATCAGGCGTCGAGATGGGTCGCCGAACCGCTGCACCTGCTCGACTGCTGCCAGGAGAGCGACGGCGGCGTGGCGCTGGTCGTCACCAGCGTGGAACGCGCCCGCGACCTGGCCCGCCCGCCCGCGGTGATCGCCGGGGCGGCCCAGGGCAGCGGGCCCGACCAGTACGTGATGACCAGCTACTACCGCGACGAGCTCGCGGCGCTGCCCGAAATGGGCGTGGTCGGGCGCAGGCTGTGGGCGCAGTCCGGGCTGCGACCGTCCGATGTGGACGTCGCCGTGCTGTACGACCACTTCACCCCGTACGTGCTGATGCAGCTGGAGGAACTGGGATTCTGCGGCCGCGGCGAGGCCAGGGACTTCATCGCCGGGGACACCCTGGAACTGGGCGGCGCGCTGCCGCTCAACCCCCACGGCGGGCAGCTCGGCGAGGCCTACATCCACGGGATGAACGGCATCGCCGAGGGCGTGCGTCAGGTCAGGGGGAGCTCGGTGAACCAGGTCGCCGGGGCGGCGCGGGTGCTCGTCACCGCGGGCACCGGCGTGCCGACCAGCGGGCTGGTCCTCACGGCTTAGCCCCGCGTCGTCACCTCATTGACGGCTGGTGCCCGGCGGCGGTTCCTGCCACGGTGAGACGAACGTCCGGCGACCGAGCGTGAGGGGGCGGCCTGTGCACGGCCCGGTGGTGGTGGCGTGGATCCTGACGGTACTGGTCGGCCTTCTCGCCCTGCCCTGCGTGCTGCGGCTCGCCCGGCTCGACTACGTCCGGCTCGGCCAGCGCGTGCGCAACGGCGACGTCGCCGAATTGCTGCTCGTGTTCGCCATGGTCGCCATGCTGTCGCCGGTCGGCGGGCCGGTCCCGGCCGCGGGCTGGCAGGCGGTCTTCGCGCTCACCGCGGCCTGGTTCGCGATCTCGTGGTGGCGCGGCCGCCGCCCCGGCGGTCTCCACCAGGCGCACGGCCAGTGCTCGCACCACGCGATCTCCGCGCTGGCCATGCTCGCCATGCTGACCGCGATGCCGCACGGCGGCGCGGCACACGGACCGTGGCTGACCATGTCCGCGATGGCCGCCCCGGCCGGACCGGCGTGGCCGGTGCTCGCGATCGCCGCCGCGGCCTACTTCGCGGTGGACGCCGTCAGGGCGGGGGTGCTGGCCGTGCGGGCGGAGGGTTATCGCGGCCCCGACGGCCTGGTCTCCCGTGCGGTCTGCCGGTCCGTGATGGGCGTCGGCATGGGTTACATGCTGCTGGCGGCGCTCTGAGCGGGGTTGTGCGGAGGGTTTCGAGCGTGAACGCCTCGCACCTCGCCCGGCCGCAGTCCGTGGCCTGGGTCGGGCAGCGCGTCGGCCGGGTGGTCGTCGCTCCACGAGCGCGCGGTCTCGATGTCGTGGTCCAGCGCCTTGATGAGTTCCTCGGCCGAGTCGTACGCCCGCTGTTCGCGCAGGTGGCACCCGAGCCAGACGGTGAGCTCCTCGTCGTAGAGGTCGGCGGTGAAGTCGAGCAGATGGGCTTCGAGCAGGCGGTAGCCGTCGGCGCCGTAGTAGGTGGGCCGCCGCCCGACCGACACCGCGGCCGCCACTCTGGTGCCGTCGGCGCGCTGCACCCAGCCCGCCCACACGCCGTCGCCGAGCTCCCCGCGCTGGTCGGCCAGCGCGATGTTGGCCGTCGGGAAGCCGAGCTCCCGGCCGCGCTGATCGCCCGTTTCGACCGTGCCGCGCACGACGAAGAACGCGAATTCGGTGGTCATCTCAGTGTCCGTTCTCCCGGTTCCGTCCATGGTTACATCAACCACGGCAGCGGGTCGAGTCTTCCCACCGCCTGGCCGGGGTGAGCCCGCGCACGGCGGCGGCGGATTCGTCCACTGTGTACAGACGGGGGATCACCGGCCGCTCACCACCAGCCGGTAGCCGAGATCGAGCTCGCCGAGCTCCAGCAGCCGCCCGTGCCTGCGGTGCCAGGTGCCGTCGGCGAGGTCGGCGGCCAGCCGGGTGATCCCCGCGGCGACGACGCCCGGGTCGAGCAGCGCCAGCCCGGACATCGCCGTGCGCACCCGTGCGGACAGGTAGGCCTCCGGGCGTCGCCAGTAGGCGCCGAGGAAGCCGTCCACGCAGTCGGCCGGCACCGGCACCGGCAGCACCTCCGGTGCTTCGAGGCCCGCGCACACGGCGTCGAGGCAGGCGAGTCCCCGTTCGTGCGCGGCGACCTCGGGGAGGTAGTCCCTGACCAGCCAGAACCCGGCGACCAGCGCCGGGTCCCAGGTCAGCACCACCTGTCGCCGGGAGACGCGGCGGAGCTCGGCGAGCCCGGCCGCGGCATCGGTCCAGTGGTGCACGGTGAGCACTGCGAGACCCGCGTCGAAGGACCTGTCGCGGAACGGCAGGTGCTCGGCGTACGCGCGCACGGCCGGGGCCGCCGCGGGCGGGCGCTGGGCGATCATCCGGGATGACGGCTCGACGGCGACCACCTCGCGGCCGTCGGGCTCGTAGGATCCGGCGCCCGCGCCGACGTTGACCACCGTCGTGGCGTCCCCGAGCGCGGCGGTGATGGCGGCCGCGACGCGCGGGTCGGGGAGGCGCCGGGCGGCGTAGCCCTGCCCGAGCACGGCGTACGGGTCTGGCACGGCGTAGGGGTCGCCACTGCGCTGTGGTGCTTCTCCGCTGACCATGTGTCTCCCCCTGGTGGCCAGGCACACCGGCAGCCAGTCTAACCACAAAGGTTACCGGCGGGTAGAGCCGTTCCCGGCTTGCTGTGCCACCCCGATGGCGAGTTCACTGCACCCGTGACGACCATCGACAAGATCGCCTGGATCCAGCTGGAAGCCGGCAAGATCCTCGGCACCCGATCGCGGGGCAAGGACGTCTTCTACCTGCCGGGGGGCAAACGGGAGATCGGCGAGACCGATGTCCAGACCCTGGTGCGGGAGATCCACGAGGAGCTCACCGTCGGGATCACGCCCGCCAGCGTGACCCAGTTCGGCACCTTCCAGGCGCAGGCGCACGGCCAGGTGGCGGGCACCGCGGTCCGGATGACCTGCTACACCGCCGAATACCGGGGAACGCTCAAGCCGAGCAGCGAGATCGAGGAGCTCGCCTGGCTGACCTACGCCGACCGGGACCGCGTGTCCCCGGTGGACCAGATCATCTTCGACCACTTGCACCACACGGGCCAGCTCGCCTGAATCGGCCCGCCGGAGTTCGCCGATCGCGCCGCCGATTGGCCGTTCCGCCGCGCGGCGGGCGCGGTCAGGATGATCGGCATGATCGAGATCAGCCCGGTGCGCCCGGGGGACCGGCCGGGCTGGGAAGTGCTGGCGCGCGGCTACAAGGCGTTCTATCGCACCGAGGTGTCCGACGCCGGTTACGACGAGGCGTGGCGGGGGTTGCTGCGCGACGACGAGGTGCACGGGCTTGTCGCGCGCCTCGACGGGAACGTCGTCGGCATCGCCCACTACCTGGTCCACGCCGACATCTGGTCGCCCGGCGCCTGCTATCTGCAGGACCTCTTCGTCGACGAAAGCGTGCGAGGCCAGGGTGTCGCGCGCGGGCTCATCGAGCGGGTCGCCGAGCTGGCACGGGACAAAGGCCTCTCGCGGCTGTACTGGACCACTCGGCAGGACAACGCCCGTGCCCGCGCGCTCTACGACAAGGTCGCGGACTTCCGCGGTTTTCTTCGTTACGACTACCCGCTTTCGCCGATTTCGTAGGCCTCCTCCAGTAGCGCCGCGAATCCGTCGAGACCAGCCAGGCGCTCCGGCCAGAACCGCGTCGTGGTGCCGTCGCCCATCCCAGCTGGGACAGCATGATCAGGTTGCCGCAGGTGTCGTCGAGCAACGCCTGCGTGACCGGGCCCATCCGGACGGGCTCCTGGGTGAACGTGACGCCCAGCTCGCGCAGCCGGGCGTACTCGGCGTGGACGTCCTCGGTGCCGAAGGTGGTGATCGGCACCCCGGCGGCCCGCAGCCCTTCCTGGTCGGCCTGCGCGATCGGGTTCGCGCTGGGTTCCAGCACCAGTTCGACGTCCTGTCCCGGCGCGCCGACGGTCAGCCAGCGGAACTCGCCGAGCGGGATGTCGGCGCGGTTCTCGAAGCCCAGCTTGCCGGTGTAGAACTCCAGCGCCTTGTCCTGGTCCTGGACCGGGACGCTGGTGACGATGAGCTTGATCATGGGTTCTCCTGCTCGGGGGTGGGTTCGGTGCGGCGTGCCTGCTCGCCACTGGCCGATTCGGTGGCGAGCGCGTCCGGCGGCCGCGACCAGAACCGGCGGTAGCGCTGCAGCCAGTCGTCGATCTCGCGCAGCGGGGCGGGATCCACGGTGTAGAGCCGGCGCGTGCCGTCGGGCCGCACGGTCGTGAAGCCGTTCTCCCGCAACACCCTGAGGTGCTGGGAGACGGCGGGCTGGGTGATCCCGAACTCGGCCCTGACCCCGGCCGTCACCGCACCGGAAGCCTGTTCGCCGTCGGCGAGCAGCTCCAGGATGCGGCGGCGGACCGGATCGCCGAGGACGTCGAACGCGTGCAGGCTTGCCGTGTGCCCTGATGGGAGCCTTCACGGCGTTTAACGCTGTCATGGTGGCCTTCAGGGCACGCGTGAAACGGTCGTGGCGGTATGGAGGGTAAGCGGCTTCGAAGGACAGGCGCCCGAGGCTTCGAGCGGCGGCCGCTGCGACACTAAGGTGGGTTCGCAGGCTACGGACGACGGGAAGTGGGCTCTGATGACGGTGGCGGACGTGCTGGTCGACGGATTCGACCGGATTCGCGAGGTGGTGCACGGCGCGGTCGAGGACCTGTCCGCCGCGCAGCTGGCCGAGCGCCTCGACGGCGACGCGAACTCGATCGGGTGGCTCGTCTGGCACCTCACCCGGGTGCAGGACGATCACCTCGCCGGGCTGACCGGCGCGGAACAGGTCTGGACCGCCGGTGGCTGGGACGAGCGGTTCGGCCTGCCCTTCCCCGCCGCGGACATCGGCTACGGCCACAGTTCCGACGACGTCGCGGCCGTGCGCGTCGAGTCGCCGGACCTGCTCACCGCCTACCACGACGCCGTGCACGACCAGACGGTCGCGTGGGTGGGCAAGCTGACGGAGTCCTCCCTCGACGAGGTCGTCGACGAGAACTGGGAGCCGCCGGTGACCCTGGCCGTGCGGCTGGTCAGTGTGCTGTCCGACGACCTGCAGCACGCCGGGCAGGCGGCGTTCACCCGCGGGATCCTGCTCCGCCGCTGACGCGTACGCGCCGACGCCAGGTACCTCAGCGCGGCATCGTCGCCGAGGAGCTGGCCAGGCTGGCCCGCCGCGTGCCCGGCCTCGGCGCACGGGAACTGGGGGAGATCGGCCGGGAACTCGACCGGCTGGTGGAGGACCTGCTCGTCACACCCGCGTCGGCGATGCCCGCGCGGACCGGACAGCTGCGACGGGTCTTCGGGTTACCCGCGGAGGCGGCATGAGCACGTGGTGGCTGGCGAAAAGCACCCGAAAAACGGTGCTGGTGTTGCACATCCTGTCCTCGGTCGGCTGGCTCGGGCTCACCGTGGGCAACGTCGTGCTGATGTTCACCGCCGTCCTGACCGAGGACGCGGCGCCGCAGCACGGCGCCTACCTCGCCATGGGCAGGGTCGGTGACCTGCTGCTCGTCCCGATCAGCCTGCTCGCACTGGGCACCGGCGTGGTGCTCGGGCTCGGCACGCGGTGGGGGTTGGTCCGGTACTGGTGGGTGCTGGTCAAGGTCTTGCTCACCTCGATCGCGGTGCTGCTCACGCCGTTTTCCCTGCTGCCCGGCCTGCACGAGGCCGTGGCGCTCGTCAGGGCGGCGCCGCCGGGGGTGCTCGCCGACGTCGCGGACCTGCGCGTCGGCGAGCTGTCCGCGGTGTGGGTCTCGTCCGCGACGTACCTCACGATGCTGGTGCTGTCGGTGGGCAAACCCGGGGGGAGGATCAGGAAAAAGGTCGCCGGACCGGGGCGGACCCCGGGCGGTGGTGACCGCTCACCGTCACACCGTGACGACGACCTTGCCGCGCGTGTGTCCTTTGTGGACGTAACGGATGGCGTCGGGGACCTCGGCGAGGGAGTACGTCCGGTCGATGACCGGCGTGACCTCCCCCGCCTCGACGGCCTTCCGCAGGAATTCGAGGTCGTCCTGGCGTTCCACCGCGAACATCCCCCGGAGTCGCTGACTCACGAACGGCGTCAGCAATGCCGCGCGCAGCAGGCGTTCCGTGCCGCCGAGCCACTTCCCGCCGCCCTCGCCGCCGACGATGACCAGGGTGCCGTCCCTGGTCAGTGCCCGGCGGAGGTGGGACAACGGGCGGTTGCCCGCGGTGTCGAGGATGAGGTCGTAGCGGCTTGACCCGTCCGCGAAGTCTTCGCGGGTGTAGTCGACGACCTCGTCCGCGCCGAGCGAACGGACCAGATCCGCCTTCGCCGTGCCGCACACCCCGGTGACCCGCGCGCCGAACAGCTTGGCCAGCCGCACAGCGAACGTCCCCACCCCGCCCGACGCGCCGATGACCAGGACGTGCTGCCCCGGCCGCACCTTTCCCGCGTCGCGAAGTGCCTGCAGGGCGGTGATCGCGGAGATCGGCACGGCCGCCGCCTCCTCGAACGTGAGGTTCGACGGCTTCGGCGCCACCTTGTCCTGCCTGGCGCACGCGTACTCGGCGAACGCGCCTTCACACCAGCCGAACACCTCGTCACCCGGCCGGAACCGGGTCACGCCCTCGCCGACGGCTTCGACCCGGCCCGCGAAGTCACGGCCCCGGATCCGCACCTTCGGCGCGCGCAGGCCGAAGCCCATCAGGCGGATCAGATACGCCTTGCCGGTCATGAGGTGCCACACGCCCGGATCGACGCTCGCCGCCCGCACCCGCACGAGCAGCTCACCCGGCCCCGCCGCCGGTTCCGGAACGTCCTTGAACTCCAGCACCTCTGCCGAGCCGTAGCTGTCCTGCACGATGGCCTTCACGGTCTCTCCTCGGTGCTGTCCGGGTACTGGAACACGTCGTCGAGCGGCACGCCGAACACCCGCGCGATGCGGAAGGCCATCTCGAGGGAGGGCGAATACCGGCCCGCTTCGATGGCGATGACGGTCTGGCGGGTCACGCCGATCCGCTCGGCCAGGTCCGCTTGGGTCATTTCGCCGCCTGCGAACCGCAGTGCGCGGATCACGTTGGTGACCTTGGTCGGCTTCACCATGGCTGGAATCCCCGGCGGTAGGCGACGATCTTGGCGGCGGAGCCGAGGATCGCCGAGAGGAAGAACGCCAGGCAGACCGCGTTGGCGATCCAGAAGTAGCGCACCTCGGCCAGCGCCATGACGAGTGCCGCCACCGCGCCGAGCACGACGAACGACTGCCCGAGGTGCTCGCCGAACCGGCCGATCTCCCGATCCCGCTGGTCGGCCCTGCCGGAGTCACGGGGCGACGCGATCCTGGCCACGATGTTGAGCACGATCGTCGCCAGGATCGCGGCGCCGACCGTCCACAGCAACGCCGTCACATAAGGCACTTCGGCGAGCGGACGGCCGCTCGCTCTGGCGAGAACGACGGCCAGGTACACCGCGTACGCGGCGACGGCGACCACCGCCATGATCCACGCACGCTTCTCTTCGTAGGCCACGGCCGACTCCCAGGTAAAGAAATGTTGACATCTAGAAGGTAAAACAACCCAGACATCATGTCAAGTTTTCTTGACTTTCCGCTGGTGGGGCCGCCAATCCCGCGCTGCCGCGCGAAGTCACGGAGCGACCCTGCCTCAGGGTGTGACCAGCTCGGCGACGCTCTGCCTGAAGTGAGGGCAGGTCGTCAGGTCGGGGTGCGGGCAGTCGAGCGCGTGGCCGAGCAGGTCGAGCGACGCCTGCGCGCGGGCGATGCGTTCGGTCAGCGCGGCCCGCTGTCGCTCGAGGATTTCCTTGCGCGCCAACGGCTTGGCGACAGTGAGCAGCTCGCGGATGTCGTCGAGTCCCAGCCCGGCCTCCTTCGCGCGCAGGATCACCGCGACCCGGTAGAGCTCGTCGTGTCCGTAGCGGCGTCGCGCCCCGGTGACCCGGACCGGCGAGAGCAGCCCGACGCTCTCCCAGTGCCGCAGGACATGGGTCGCGAGGCCGAACCGCGCGGCGATCTCCCCGATGCCGAACGTCGCGTCGCTTGACTTCATGCCGACATTAAGTCCGATCCTGCTGGTCATGTCCATCGAAAACCTGCTCGCCCTGCTCGATCGCGCCGACACCCTGCCCGGCGCCGCCGCGCACCGCGCCCGGTCCTACGAACTCCTCGAACCGGGCCGCGGCGCCCGGGTGGCCGACGTCGGCTGCGGCGGCGGCCGGGCGGTGCGGGAGCTGCTCGGCCGGGGCTGCCGGGCCGTCGGCGTCGACGTCGACGAGCGGATGCTCGACGCCGCGAGGAAACGCTGTCCCTCCGGCGAGTTCGTCCTGGCCCCGGCCGATCGGCTGCCGTTCGGCGACGGCGAGCTCCACGGCTACCGCGCGGACAAGGTCCTGCACGAGATCCCGGATCCGGCCCCGGTGCTCACCGAGGCCCGCCGCGTGCTGGCCCCCGGCGGCCGGATCGTGCTCACCGGCCAGGACTGGGACGCGTTCGTCCTCGAATCCGACGACCCCGGCCTCACCCGCGAGATCCTCCGCGCCCACGCCGACCTGATCGCGCGGCCCCGAGCCGCGCGGAGCTACCGCACCTGGTTGCTGGACCACGGTTTCACGCGGGTGTCGGCCGAGGTGCGCGCGAGCGTGTTCACCGGCGATACCCTGTTGCCGATGCTTTCCGGGGTGGTCGACTCGGTGCGCGCGGCCGGGGTGATCACGGCCGAGCAGGCCCGGGGCTGGCTCGGCGAGCAGGCCGAGCGCGCGCGGGCGGACCGCCTGTTCCTGATGATCCCGCTGGTCACCGCTGCCGCCAGCCGGCCGTGAGGCGGGCTCAAGGCGCCGCGGTGAACACCTGCCGGACGCGGTCGCGCAGCCAGCGGTGCGTGCGGTCGGCGTCGTTGCGCGGGTGCCAGGCCATGCCCAGCTCGAACGGCGGCAGGTCGAGGGGGATCTCGAAGGTCCGCAGGCCGAACGCGTCGAGAGCCTCGCGTCCGGTGTCGGCCGCCGCCAGGCAGACCACGTCCGAATCGCGGGCCATCAGCAGCGACGCCGCGTAGGTCGGGACGACCGCGGCCACCCGGCGCACCAGGTCCAGTTCGGCCAGCCGGTCGTCGATCGGGCCGCGGGCCCGGCCGCGCCGGGAGACCACGAGGTGGTCGGCGGCCGCGAAGCGCCGGGGCGTGACCCGGCCCCGGGTGAGCGGGTGGGTGGCTCGGACGACGCCGATCATCCGGTCGGTCGCCAGTGTTTCGGCGCGGGTTTCCGGATCGCCGTCGCCGAGCACCCCGATCTCGAGGTCGACTCGGCCCTCGCGCAGCGCGGGCGTGTCCTCCAGGCTGTCCGGCACGAACCGCAGGCTGATGCCCGGCGCCGCCTTCCGGACGTCCGCGATCAGCCCGGCGCCCACCGTCGCCAGGAACAGATCGCTCATCTGCAGCGAGAAGACGCGGGTCACCTTCGCCGGGTCGAGATCCTGCGCGGGCACGAACAGTCTTCGTGCCCGCGTCACGACTTCATGTGCCTCGGCGCGCAGTTCCAGCGCGCGCGGCGTGGGGACCAGGCCGCGCCCGGCGCGGACCAGGATCGGGTCGTCGAGGACGCGCCGGAGCCTGGCCAGCGTGCGGCTCATCGCGGGCGCGGAGGTGTGCAGCACGGCCGCCGCCGTGGTGACGCTGTTCTCCGCCAGCAGCGCGTCGAGGGCGGCGACCAGGTTCAGGTCCAGTGCTTCCATCCGCCGATTATCACAGATGGAATTACTTCGTACCATCCTTGCACTGGAGTCAACGATGGTTTCGCCCTAGCTTCGAAGGTGTCGGACACCCGAAGCCACGAAAGGCACCGAAGATGAACTCCCGCACCGAAGACGTACTCGCCGTCGTCAGCCAGCTGGGCCGCGCGGTCAGCTTCCACGACCTCACGACCTACGCCCTGCTCGCCAACGTCGAGGTGAAGGCCGAGCCGCACGAGCTCTCGTTCGACGCTCGACGCCGTCTCCTCTATGTCAGCCACACCTATGACTCCGGCTGGTACTTCCACAACGGCGGCCGCGGCCACGAGGTCAGCGTGCTCGACGTCGACACGCGCGAAGTCGTCGGCACGATCGACCTCGGCCCCGCGCACGGCCCGCACGGCCTGTGGCTCGACGCCGAAGCCGATCTGCTCTACGTCAGCGTCGAGGCGGACGACTCCGCGCCCGGGGCCCTGCTGGTCGTCGATCCGGAGAGCCGGACCGTGCTGGACCGGATCGACGTCGGGGTGCACGGGCCGCACTGGTTCGCGGTCACCCCGGACCGCACCAGGGTCTACACCGCCAACAAGGAGGCACCCTTCCTGTCCGTGGTGGACGTCGCGACCCGCCGGATGACCGGCCGGATCGAGGTGCCCGGCAGCGAGGGGATCGCCGTCTCGCTCGACGGCGCCCGCGTGTTCGTCGCCGGTCCCGCGTACACCCCTGACAACCTCGCGGGGGAGACCGGCCTCAGGGTGATCGACACCGCGACCGACACCGTGGTGCGGACCATCCGGACCGAGCACCGGCTCAGTGCGGTCCACGTCACAGCCGCCGGGCTGGTCCTGACCACGGAGATGCGGATCCCCGAGGGGGGCGGGCACGCCGACGCGACCGACGGCGAGCTCCGGGTGTACTCGGCGGACGCCGGTGAGCTGATCGGCATGGCGCCGATCGGGAAAGCGCCGCTGACCTTGACTTCTTCGCCCGATGGCTGGGTCGGCTACGTGGCCAACAGCGGGTCGGCCACGGTCACCGTCGTCGACCTGCGGAGCTGCCGGACGCTCCACACGATCGAGGCCGGTCCCGGCGCCCATGGCCTGGCGTATCTGCCCGCGAGTGGCAGCTCTGCACAGCCAGAGTGACATAAACTGTTCGAAACGGTGGTTGACCGTGCATATAGACGCAACTAGGGTGGCGTTCGTTGCGCATTCGACCTCGTTACGGAGGGGAAGTTCATGAGCCGGTCTTTCATGGCTGAGGAGATCGCGAGCCAGCCTGAGTGCTGGCGCCGCGCGGCAGGGCTGGCGGCGGCGTCCAGCGGGCAGCTGCCCGCTCCGGGCAGCCGGGTCGCGATCGTCGGCTGCGGGACCTCGTGGTTCATCGGCCAGGCCTACGCGGTGCTCCGCGAATCCGCGGGTCTCGGCGAGACGGACGCCTTCGCGGCCTCGGAGTTCCCGGTCGGCCGCAAGTACGACCACGTCCTCGCGTTGTCCCGCTCGGGCACCACGACCGAGGTGCTCACGCTGCTCGACCGGATCCGCGGCACGAGCCCGACCACCGCGATCACCGGGGTGCCGAGCGAGATCTCGGCCTCGGCGGACGCGATCGTCGACCTGTCGGAGGTCGACGAGAAGTCCGTGGTGCAGACCAGGTTCGCGACCACCGCGCTCGCCGTGCTGCGCGCGCACCTGGGTGAGGACCTGGCGCCGGTGGTCGCGCAGGCCGAGCAGGTGCTCGCCGAACCGGTCGACCCCGCGCTGAGCGGCGCGGAGCAGTTCAGCTTCCTGGGCATCGGCTGGTCGGTCGGGTTGGCCAACGAGGCGGCGTTGAAGTTCCGCGAGGCCTCGCTGTCCTGGACCGAGTCGTACCCCGCGTGGGAGTACCGCCACGGCCCGATCAGCATCAGCGAGCCGGGCCGCGTGACCTGGATGTTCGGCACCGCGCCGGACGGCCTCGCCGACGACGTCCGCCGCGCGGGCGGCACGTTCGTCGAAAGCGGCCTCGACCCGCTCGCCGACCTCGTGCGCGCGCAGCTCGTCGCGGGCGCGATCGCCGAGCGCAAGAGCCTGGACCCGGACAACCCCCGGAGCCTGACGCGCTCCGTCGTCCTTTCCTGACCCCGCGATGGCCGCCAACCTGGTCGCCGCGGTGGACGTCGGGGGAACCTCCGTCAAGGCCGCTGTGTACGAGGGAGTGTTCGAGGGCCGGGGGTTCGATGGCGAGCGACCCCATGTGGTCGCGAGCCTGCGCGCCGCCACCGAGCTGAGCGGGGACCCCGCGGGGTCGGTCACCCGCCAGGTCGCGCGGATGATTGGCGAGCTGACCGCCGCGACGGGCCCGGTGCTGGCGGCCGGGGTCGTCGTGCCGGGCATCGTCGACGAAGCGGCCGGGGTCGCGCGGTTCGCGGCCAACCTCGGCTGGCGGGACGCGCCCCTGCGCAAGATGCTCGAGGCGCTGCTCCCGTCGCCGGTCGCGTTCGGCCACGACGTCACCGCGGGCGGACTGGCGGAGTACCGGATCGGCGCCGCCCGCGGGTTCGGCAGCGCCGCGTTCGTGCCGGTCGGCACCGGGATCGCGGCCGCGCTGGTGCTCGACGGCAAGCCGTACCGCGCGGCCGGTCACGCCGGCGAGCTCGGCCACCTCGACGTCGGCCACGGGGTGCGCTGCGGGTGCGGGGCGACCGGCTGCCTGGAGGTGGTCGCGTCCGCGTCGGCGCTGGCTCGCCGATACGCGAGGAGAACGGGGAAGGTGGTAGCCGGGAGCCTGGAGGTCGTGGCTGCCGCCCGAACCGGTGATCCCGACGCCGAGGCCGTGCTGGCCGACGCGGTGGCGGCGCTCGGCGACGGGCTCCGCACCCTCGTCACCCTGCTGGCGCCGGACGTCGTCGTGCTCGGCGGCGGCCTGTTCCGCTCGGGGGAGTTCCTGCTCGGCCGGGTGCGCCGCCGCCTGGCCGACGGGCTCACCTTCCAGCCGTTGCCCGAGGTGCGGCTCGCCGAACTCGGCGACGAGGCCGGTTGCCTTGGCGCCGGGCTGCTCGCCGCGGATCTGGTGGCGGGCCGATGATCCTCACGGTCACACCCAACTCGGCACTCGACGTCACTTACACCGTGCCCTCGCTGCGGCCCGACGCCGTGCACCGCGTCGGCGAGATGTGGCACCGCGCCGGGGGCAAGGGGATCAACGTCGGGCGGGTGCTGCACACGCTCGGCGAGGACGTCCACCTGATCGCCACCGCGGGTGGTCCCGCCGGTGCCCGGTTCGCCGAGGACCTGCTGGCGGCCGGGCTCTCGGCCGAGCTCGTCCCGATCGCCAGCGAGACCCGCCGCACCACCACCATCCTGTCCACTGTGGACAGCTCGGTCACCCTGCTCAACGAGCCCGGCCCGAAACTCAAGCCCGCGGAGTGGGCGGCGCTGGTCGAGACCGTCCGCGAGGCCGTCGGCCGCGCGTCCGTGCTCGTCTGTTCCGGCAGCCTCCCGCCGGGCGCGCCACCGGACGGCTACGCCCAGCTGCTCGCGCTCGCCGACGGAATCCCGACGATCCTCGACGCCTCGGGCGACGCGTTCCGCGCCGGGCTACCTGGTCGTCCCACCGCGGTGAAACCCAACGCCGAGGAGCTGCGGGAGGTCACCGGCCTCGCCGACCCGCTCGTCGGCGCGGCCGAACTCCGGCGGCTCGGCGCCGCGGCGGTACTGGTCTCGCTCGGCGCGGACGGCCTGCTGGCGTCCACATCGGACAGTGACTGGCAGGCCAGGCCGTCCGCGGTCCTGACCGGCAACACCACCGGCGCGGGCGACGCGGCGGTGGCCGGGATCGCCCTCGAACTCGCCCGCGGCGGCTCCTGGCCGGACGTCCTGCGCCGCGCCGTCGCCCTGTCCGGCGCGGCCGTCCTCGGCCCACTGGCCGGCGACATCGATCTCGACCACTACCACCGCGAGCGACCGGCGGTCGAGCTGCTGCCGCGCTCACGGTCCCGCTGAACCCCCACCACCCGCCCGTCGCGCCCCCGGCTCTCCAGTGTCATGAAAGTGACTTTACGGGCCAAAATTGCCCGGAAAGTCACTTTCATGACACCCGGCACCAAGCGAGCCCGGACGGCGCGGCCGACAAGTAAGGAGCACCGAAATGCCGCTCGTGTCCACCGGCGACGTCGTCGGCCCGGCCGCGGACCATGGCCGGGGCTGCGGGGCGTTCAACGCCATCCAGCTCGAGCACATCACCGCGATCATCGAGGGCGCGCAGGCCGCGAACACACCGGTCATCGTGCAGCTGAGCCAGAACGCCGTGGCCTACCACGGCGCGCTGGCGCCCATCGGCGAAGCGGCGCTGGCCGCCGCGCGGGCCGCGAAGGTCCCCGTGGCCGTCCACCTCGACCACGCGGAGTCCCAGGACCTCGTCCGCGAGGCCGTCGCGCTGGGCTTCGGCTCGGTCATGTTCGACGCGTCCAAATTGGACTACGGCGACAACGTCCGGGAGACCCGGGACATGGCGCGGTACTGCCACGACCACGGCGTCTGGATCGAAGCCGAGCTCGGTGAGGTCGGCGGCAAGGACGGGGTGCACGCGCCCGGTGCGCGGACCGATCCCGGTGAGGCCGCCGAGTTCGCGGCCGCCACCGGCGTGGACGCGCTGGCGGTGGCTGTCGGCAGTTCGCACGCGATGCTGACCAGGGACGCCGAGCTCGACTTCGAGCTGATCGCCCGCCTGCGGGACAAGGTGGGCGTGCCGCTGGTCCTGCACGGCTCGTCGGGGGTGTCCGACGAAGGACTCGCCGCGGCCGTGCGGGCCGGGATGACGAAGATCAACATCGCCACCCAGCTGAACAAGGTGTTCACCGCGGCCGCCACGCAGGACTGGCGGGCGCATCCCGAACGGGTGGATCCGCGTAAGTACCTGGGCGCGGGGCGTGACGCGGTGGCCGCCGAAGTGCGAAGGCTGCTGAACGTGCTTGGGTGAAGCCTGTATGTGCTGTCACGGGTTGGCCTCAAGATGACGATTACGCAGGTTTTTTGGGTCCTACTTGTTGACAGATGCGTGAAACCGAACAAAACTGCGCGCTAACGCGCAAGAAGTGCGTGAAGCGATGACTCTCTCGATCAGGTGGGTGGCCATGCGGGTAGCTCGTGGCAGGTCCGGCAAACTCAGCGTGCTGACAGTGGGCGCCGCTGTCAGCCTCGTGCTCGCCGGTTGTGGTTCCGGCGCTGACACGACAGCGGGCGGCGGCGAGAACGCGCTGCCCGGCGTCCAGCAGTATCTCGACGCGCCCTGTCCGGAGGCGGGCACCAAGCCGCAGACGGACAAGGAGTTCACCTACTGGTCGATGTGGACGGCCGACGAGCCCCAGGGCAAGGTCCTGCAGAAGGCCTTCAAGTGCTTCCAGGACAAGACCGGCGTCAAGGTCGACGTCCAGTGGCTCGGCCGCAAGGCCTACACGCAGAACCTGGCGCCGGCGCTCAACACCGACAACGTCCCGGATCTGTTCGACCAGGACGTCAGCAAGGTCGGCGCGGCGATCATGACCCCGGGCGGCACGCAGGGCGTCGACGACGTGTTCGCGATGAAGGTCGGCGAGGGCGACAAGACCGTCAAGGACGTGCTCTCGCCCAGCTCGTACGATTTCCCGCAGAACAAGGACAAAGAGGGCAAGAACTTCATGGTGCCGTACACGCTGCAGAGCAGCGCGTGGTGGTACAACAAGGACAAAGTCGCAGTCAAGGACTTCGCCGAGCCGAAGACCATGACCGAGCTGACCGCCCTGTTCGACAAGGCAGGCAAGAGCGCGATCAGCCTCGACGGCGACATCCCGTTCTACAACATGTACTACTTCACCCAGCTCGCCGAGCGCTACGTCGGCCCCGGCGGTCTGTACAAGGCCGCGACCGACAAGACCGGCCAGAGCTGGAAGACCGACCCCGGTTTCCTCAAGGCCGCCACCGAGACCGCGAAGCTGCCGAAGTACCTCATCGACGGCTGGGACGCGGCGAAGTTCCCGCAGATCCAGCAGCGCTGGGCCGACGGCGACTCGTCCTACCTCTACGTCGGCAGCTGGGCGCCGAGCGAGACCCGTGAGTACCTCGACAAGCAGGGCTCCGGGCAGAAGATCAACTACGGCTCGTTCCAGTTCCCGAAGCCGGACGGCGCCACGCACGACACGGTCGAGCAGATGTCGATCGGCTTCTCGGTGACCAAGAAGGCGAAGCACGCCGAGGGCGCGAAGGCGTTCATGGCCTACTTCCTCAACAAGGACATCCTGTCGGGCATCCCGGCCGTCGCCGACAACCTGGTGCCGCGCACCGACCTCGCCGTCCCGGACGACCTCAAGGCGCTCAAGACGGTGATGGACGACCCGAAGAAGGAACACGTCCTGCAGTACGACGGCATCGACGGCATCGCGGGCGGCAAGTGGCAGACCGACGTCTTCGACCCGGCCGACACCTCGCTGCTCAAGGGCAAGCTCGACCCCCAGCAGTTCGTCGACCAGCTGGCGGCCAAGGGCGCCGGGTTCTGGAAGACCCAGGGCTGATGAGCGCTCCCACGGACACGGTGGCGCGGGCGGCAGGACCCGGCCGCGCCACCGGCTCACGCGGCGGGCATCTGACGCGCAAGCGCCGGCTGTTCTGGCCGTTCATGATCCCGGCGTTGGGGCTGTACCTGGCTTTCCTGGTGCTGCCGACGCTGGCCACCGTCGTGCTCAGCTTCACCAAGTGGGCGGGCTCCGGTGACACGCCGGAGCCCAACGGCGTCGACAACTACGTGCAGATGTGGAACAACGACTCGTTCCAGTACTCGTTCCAGAACACCCTGATCTACGTGTTCGCGGGCGGCATCGGCACGTTCCTGCTGGCGTTCCTGTTCACGATGGTGCTGCGGGACATGCGCGGTGGCAAGGCGATCCGCGCGATCCTGTTCTTCCCGAACATCGTCGCGCCGGTGGCGCTGGGCATGTTCCTCGGCTTCGTGTTCAAGTACCAGCCCGGAAAACAGGGCCTGGCGAACTTCATGCTGGAGCACGTCGGCGCGAGCGCGGCCAAGTTCCTCGACCCGGCCAACGTGACCTGGGTGGTGACGGCGTCGATCATCTGGGCCAGCTCAGGGTTCTTCATCACGATCCTGATGGCCGCTGTCGACCGCATCCCGCCGTACCTCTACGAGGACGCCGATCTCGCGGGCGCGTCGCCGTGGCAGAAGTTCCGCAACATCACGCTGCCGCTGACCTGGGACGTCATTGGCGTCGCCGGGGTGCTGTGGACGATCAACGCGCTCAAGATCTTCGAGCTCGTGTTCGTGCTCGCGGGACCCGGTACCTACTCGCCGCCGAACCAGGCGTGGACGCTGGGCATCTACGTGTTCGACCGGACCTTCGGCTCGAACGGCACGCCTGACTTCGGCGCGGCCTGTGCCTGCGCCGTCGCGATGATCGCGCTGGTGTCCTTCCTCGTCGTCCTGCTGCGCCGCCTCATGCGCCGCGACGTCATCCAGTTTTAGGAGCTAGCCCGTGACTACGAGGGTAATGACGCCACCACCGCCTCGCGTGGCGAAGCCCGTGCGCAAACCACCGCGCAAGCCCAAGGCCGCTCCGGGCTCGCGGCGGCTGAGTCCGTTGCGGCTGCTGGGTTCGGTGATCGTCTGGGCGTTCACCGCGTTCAACATCCTGGTGCTGTACTGGCTGATCAGTGCGTCGTTCAAGACGCCGGTGGAGATCTTCACCAAGCCGTTCGCCCTGCCGTACCAGTGGTTCCACCTCGGCAAGCCGTTCCGCAACTTCGTCTATGCCTGGAACAACGCCGGGTTCGGCGACGCGGTGATCACCACCGTCGTCCTGGTCACGCTCGCCACGGTGGTCACGGTCGCGGTGTCGGCCCCGGCCGCCTACGCGCTCACCCGGCTGGGTGTACGCGGTTCCGGCGGGCTGACCAACGTGATCGCGATCGGCATGGGCGTGCCGTTCCAGACCGTGATCATCCCGTTGTTCGTGGTGATGAGCAAAATCCAGCTGGACAACGAATACGGGCTGTTCTTCATCTACGTCGCCCTGTCGATCCCGTTCACGGTCTTCCTGCTGACCGGGTTCTTCCGCTCACTGCCGGACGAACTCGAAGAAGCCGCCGCGATCGACGGCGCGTCGCCGACCAGGACGTTCTTCTCGGTGATGCTGCCGCTGGCGCGCGGTGGCCTGATCACCGCGCTGATCCTCAACGCCATCGGGCTGTGGAACGAAACCTTGCTGGCGATCGTGTTCCTCAAGGACCAGTCCAGTTTCACGCTGTCGCGCGCGTTGTTCACCTTCTACGGCGCCGCCAGTTACCAGTCGGAATACGGCGGCCTGATCGCCGGTGTCGCCATCGTGGTGCTGCCCATGCTGGTGCTCTATCTCTTGCTCGCCCGCCGGATCATCACCGGCCTCACGCTCGGCGCCGGAAAGTAGGGACTCGAAACCATGGCAACCGTGAGCTTCCGGGACACGACCCGGTACTACGCCGGGGTCGACCGGCCCGCGGTCGACGGCCTCGACCTCGAAGTCGCCGACGGCGAGTTCCTGGTGCTGGTCGGGCCGTCGGGCTGCGGCAAATCGACCACGCTGCGCATGCTCGCCGGGCTGGAGGGCGTCGACTACGGGCAGATCCACATCGGCGACCGTGACGTCACCGACCTGCCGCCGAAGGACCGGGACATCGCGATGGTGTTCCAGAACTACGCGCTCTACCCGCACATGAGCGTCGGCGAGAACATCGGCTTCCACCTCAAGATCGCCAAGATGCCCAAGGCGGAGCGCGAAAAGCGCGTCCGCGACGCCGCCGAGCTGCTCGACCTCACGCAGTATCTCGACCGCAAGCCCGCGAAGCTCTCTGGCGGGCAGCGGCAGCGCGTCGCGATGGGGCGCGCGATCGTGCGCGAACCGAGCGTCTTCCTGATGGACGAACCACTGTCCAATTTGGACGCGAAGCTCCGGGTGCAGACACGCACCCAGATCGCGTCGCTGCAGCGTCGCCTCGGGATCACCACCATCTACGTCACGCACGACCAGGTCGAGGCGATGACGATGGGGGACAAGGTCGCCGTGCTCAAGGACGGCCTGCTCCAGCAGTGCGACACCCCGATCGGCCTGTTCGCGCGCCCGGTGAACCTGTTCGTCGCCGGGTTCATCGGCTCGCCCGCGATGAACCTGCTGCCCGCGACGGTCGACGTCGACGGCGTGGTCGTCGGCGGGACGCGCCTGCCGCTCACCACCGCCCAGCGCTCCGGGCTGACCAGTGACAAGGTCGTCGTCGGTGTGCGGCCGGAGGGCTGGGACACGGTGGACCCGGAGAGCGGGATCACCGGCGTGGTCGAGGTCGTCGAGGAACTGGGCAGTGATCAGTATCTCTACTGCAAGTCGACCTACGGCGGCCCGGACCAGGTCCTGACCGTGCGGACGCCCGGGATGGCGCCGTGGCAGCGTGGCGAGAAGATCAGTCTCACACCGAAAGCCGGTGCCGTACACCTCTTCGACGAGGCTTCGGGCGCTAGGCTCATGGACTCGTGAGCACCCGACTTTTTCGTGAGGACCTCGTCCTTCCCGTGGCCGAGCTGGGGCCGGAGAACCCGTTGCCCCCGCTGGTCAAGCCCGAGCAGGTCCAGCAGGTCGCCAACCTCGGCGAGCTGCCCGCCGACCTCGCCGACGGCCTCGAGTACGGCCGCCTGGACACCGTGTTGCCTTGTCGGCTTCAGGACGGCTACACGCGGGAGCGCGCCGAACGCGCCGTTCCCGCGCTGATCCTGGAGAACGACCGGGTCCGCGCGACCATCCTGCCCTCGCTCGGTGGCCGCCTGTACTCGTTGTACAACAAGGAAACCGAGCGCGAGCTGCTGTACCGCAACCCGGTGCTGCAGCCCGCCAACCTGGCCCTGCGCGACGCGTGGTTCGCGGGGGGTGTCGAGTGGAACCTCGGTAGCACCGGGCACACCACGATGACCTGCGCACCGATGCACGCCGCCGAGGTCGAGGGCCCCGACGGCACGCCGGTGCTGCGGCTGTGGGAGTGGGAGCGCACGCGCGACCTGCCCTACCAGCTCGACTTCTGGCTGCCGGACGGTTCGGACTTCCTGCTGGTGGGCGTCCGGATCCGCAATCCGCACGCGCACGAGGTCCCGGTGTACTGGTGGTCCAACATCGCCGTCGAGCGGACCGAGGACGGTCGGGTGCTCGCGCCCGCGGACCGCGCCTGGCACTACGGCTACAGCGGCAGGCTGGACCTCGTCGACGTGCCCGGGGAGATCACCTACCCCGCGCGGCACACCGACGCCGCCGACTACTTCTTTGAGCTGCCGGAGGAGTCCCGCCGCTGGATCGCCGCGGTGGACGGCGACGGCGCCGGGCTGGCGCAGCTCTCGACCGAGCGTCTGCGCGGACGGAAACTGTTCGTGTGGGGCGAATCCCCGGGCGGTCAGCGCTGGCAGGAGTGGCTGGCGCCCGGCGCGGGCGGCTACCTGGAGATCCAGGCCGGGCTGGCCCGCACTCAGCTGGAGCACCTCCGGCTGCCCGCGGGGGAGTACTGGGACTGGCTGGAGGCGTACGGTCCGGTTCAGGTGAACTCCACCGCGCACGGCGAAGACTGGACTGCCGCGACAGCGGAGGTGGAACGCCGCCTGCCCGACGCCGAGACGCTGTCACGCCTCTTCGCCGCGTGGCGTGGCGTGGCCGACGAGACCCCGGGTCCGCTGCTGTACCGGGGTTCCGGCTGGGGCGCGCTGGAGCTGCACCGGATGCTCCTCGAACTGCCAGGCACGCCGTTCCCGCCGGAGCTGATGGACGACGAGCAGGCGCCGTGGCTCGCCCTGCTCGACGGCAAACCGCTCGACGGCGACCCCGCGGCCCCGCCCGCCGCGACACTGGTCAACGCGCATTGGCGTGAGCTGCTGGAATACACGCCGGAGAGCTGGGAGAGCTGGTACCACCGGGGTGTCGCGCGCTGGCAGGCCGGGAACCGCACGGCCGCCGTGGTGGCCTGGCTCGAGTCCGTCGAGCGGGCCGAAAACCCCTGGGCACTGCGGAACCTGGCCGTGGCGGCGGACTCGGCCGCGGAATCCGCGCGCCTGCTCGATCGCGCGCTGGCGCTCGCCCCCGGCGTCCGGCCGCTGGCCGTCGAGGCGATCACCGCCCAGCTCACCGCCGGGCTGCCGGCGCGTGCGGCGGAGCTGATCGGCGGGCTGCCCGATGAGTCCCGTATGGACGGACGGATTCGCTTGCTGGAGGCGCAGTCCCTACTCGCACTGGGCGACCGGGCGGGTGCGCTGGCGATCTTCGAGCAGGGCTTCGAGGTGGCCGGGGTCCGGGAAGGCGAGACCTCGCTGTCCGACACCTGGGCCGCGCTTTCGCCCGGCAGGCCCCTGCCGCAGCGGTACGACTTCCGGATGTCGGCGTCGCGGTGAGCAGGCACGATCGGCTCAGCGGGGTGCTGCGGATCGTCGGCGAGCGCGGCAAGGTCGAGGTCGACGACCTCGCGGGCGAGCTCGCCGTCTCCCCGGCGACCGTCCGGCGCGACCTCGACCACCTCGCCGCGCAGCAGCTGCTCACCCGGACCCGCGGCGGCGCGGTGTCGGCCAACGTGTCCTACGACCTGCCGCTGCGCTACAAGACCGCCCGGCACGCGCCGGAGAAGTCCCGCATCGCCCACGCCGTCGCCGCGCTTGCCCAGCGCGGCGGCGTGATCGGCCTGAACGGCGGCACGACGACGACCGAGATCGCCCGCGCCCTGCTCGCCCGCGGCGACCTGAGCAACGGCGGAAGCGGCCCGGCGCTGACCGTGGTCACCAACGCGCTCAACATCGCGAACGAGCTCGCGGTCCGGCAGAACATCAAACTCGTGGTGACCGGCGGCGTGGCGCGGGCCCAGTCCTTCGAGCTGACCGGCCCGCTGGCCACCAAGGTCCTCGACCAGATCGCGATCGACCTGCTGATCCTCGGCGTCGACGCGCTCGACCCGGTGGCGGGCGCGTTCGCCCACAACGAAGGCGAGGCGAACATCAACCAGCTGATGGTCCGCCGCTCGGCCCGCGTCGTCGTCGCCGCGGACTCATCCAAACTCGGCCGCCGCGCCTTCGCGGGAATCTGCCCGATCAGCGCGGTCGACGTCGTGGTCACCGACGCCGACATCCCCGCCGAGCTCTCCGCCCGCTTCACCGCCTCCGGCGTCACGGTGCACGTCGTCTAAACAGCTTCGCGCACTGCCCCGGAGGCGGGAGCAAGGGACTTTTGTTTCCTGGGGTGATGCCACCCAGGAGTGAAGGCCCATTTTGGCCTTCTAGCTGCGGGTTTAGTGCCCTGTTGCACCTTGTGGTTCTCTGTGATGCCCGGTGGTTGACGGCCTGTGCACGGCCTGAGACTGCCGGGTTGGGCGGTCGTGGCGAGGCAGTTTTCTTCGTCACGACCGCCTCTGCGAGTTCCTCGAGTTTCGCACGCCTCGCGCGATCATCCCTGGACCGCCACCGGAAGAGTCCGATGTGACTGAGCCCTGATAATCGGTGACCGTATCCGTGCATCTGCCATGCGCCGTGCCTGCTCCACAAGTTCGGGTCGAACATCGCGGCGACCGACTAGTCGTCGAGCGCGAGATAGGGCGCGTAGGGCTTGTGCGATGAGCAGCGAGGGTGGCGGTGCTGGTCATCGCTGCTCCCTAGGTGTCCCGGGCGTCTTGTCGTCGCCGGAGGCGGCGCGGATGGCGTGGACGTGTCGGTGCGCGGTGGTGTAGTGGATGCCGAGCCTGCGGGCGATGTCCGCGGTGTTGAGGGGTTCGCCAGCGGCGGCTGCGCCCTGGAGGAGTTGTCGGACGCGTGCGGGGATGTCGGCGCGCGGTGTGGTGTCGGCGCGGCCGGTGGGGCGTCCCCCGCCATGGTGTGGGGCGGTGCGGGTGTGTCGATGCTTCTCGAGGGTGTCGCGGTGCCACCACGGCATGCCGAACAGTTCGGCGTCAGGCGGCGGGACTCGCTCGCGGTAGGTGTCGCGTCGCCACGTTTCAACCTCAACCCCGACGACACGGGCAGCCTCAATGCGGTCGAGTAGGTCGCGACCGTGGGGGACGTGTTCGGGGAGCTCGGGCACCGGGTGGCCGTGGGCGAAGGTCTCGGCTTGTTCGGTGTCCCACAATGTCGGGCGGCCGTGGGTGGCGCGGCCGGTGGTGATCGGCGCGGGGTGCCCCGGCTGGTTCCAGGGTTGGGCCCGGCGGGCTTGGCGGGTGGTGAGCTGGTGCAGCGCGGCGATGCCGGTGTGGTCGAGGGCTCGGCGGCCGGCGCGGATCACGCGCGTTCACGATGGGCGGCGGCGAGCGCGTCTCGCCCGGTGTCGATGGCGTCGAGGGTGGCGGCGAGGTCGGCGGCGTGGTTCCCGCTGTCCCCTGGCCGGAGGGTGGAGGTGTCCCCGTCGACGGTGAGCGTGATCAGGGTCGGCACGTGGTCGCGCACCAGGTCGGTGGCGGCGTCGTGGGCGGCGTTCCACGCGTCGGCGGGGGTGGTCGCGGTGCCGGTGTGGTGGCCGGTGTCGGTGGTGACGGTCCAGGTGGCCACGGGGGTCCTTTCTGTCGAGGGGTGCTGCGGTTTGAGGGTGCCAGCCGCGGCGCGGCTTCGACGATATCCGGCGGCCATCCTGTGGATAACTCCACACTTCTGTGGATAACCGGGCTGGGGTCGCCTGCGTGGCAACCCCGGCCCGGGGGTCGGTCAGGCGAGCAGGTCTTCCAGTCGTTCCCATAGTTCGCGGGTGCGGCTGTAGGCGGCGCGGTCCATGATCAGCCAGACGATTGGGCCGACCTGGATGCGGATGTGCGTGGGCAGGGTCGCGGTGGCGGGGATGAGGTCCTGGCGCACGGCGGCGTCGGGGCCGATCCGCACGACGAGCCCGGCCGGGCATTGGGTTCGTGGGTCGCCGTGTCCGGCGAAGCCCGCGTCGGGCACGAGGCGGTGGGTGTGGATCGCGGCGTCGCGCCAGATCGCGGCCAGGCGCTGGGCGGTGAGCAGGTCGCTGACGCGGGCGAGGACCGACCCGATGGTGGCGTGGGCTTGGGCGCCTGGGGTTCCCGCGTTGGTGATGTCGAGGTTGGTGTGCACGGTTCCGGCGGTGCGGATGGCGGCGAAATGGATGGTGGTGGTCCACGTGGGCATGGCGGGCTCCTGACGAGTGTGTTGTCACGGGTGCCGGGGTGGGGCTGGAATCCCTCCCGACACCAATAACTATAGCACAATTAGAGACCACTTGGCGGTGTTTTCGCTGGTCAGATACCCTGAGTTCGCTCCTTTATTGTCACGGGAGTGTGGTGTGTTCGGCGCTGGAAACCGCGTCACCGCGGAGTCGGGCACACCGGCGGCGGGCCTCGGGGTGTCGTGCTCCGGGGCCCGTTGTCGCGGCCGGAGGCGCTCGGCGCGGTGTTCACGCTGGTGGTCTTGGTTCTCCCCCGTTCCCTTCGTCCTAGCCCCGCTTGTGTGCCGAGTCGATCGGGTCAAGTGCTGTCCTTGACGCGGTTGGCTCGGTATATGACGATCGAGGCGAGAAGGGGACTCCTCCGCCGCAGGTCTCCCCAACGCATTTCACGCTTGGGTATCGGCAATCGAGCGATCTTTGTCGCCCACTGGTGTTGGTCAGCCGGGGTGTTCCGGTGATCGGGATACCATGCCTGGTTTCGCCGGAAGGAGTAACCAGGTGGCGGCTCGTTGGCGTTCGCCCGAGGTCTGGGCGCGGGCGGAGACGTTCGAGGGCAACGCTGTTCGACAGCTCCTCGTACCGGTTTCGAGCGACTTTCTGCTGACAGACAGGGAAGGAACCTCGACTCTGTTCGCCGACAACCGGTTCGGTGTGTGGCCGGCAGCGCTACCGGGGCGACCGGTCGACGAGGGCGTTCTGACGTTGCGAGTGGGATTGGGAAGTGAACCTGGGCAGCGAGTAGGCAGCGGTGAGTGGACTGGGCCTCGCGAACGGACGGCTCCGGCTGAGGTCACGACGTCTTACGGCCATGCCTTGGGCTTTCAGGAAGCAGCCGACGGGCAGCCAGGATTGCGCCGCCCGCAACTGGGGGCCGTGCATTCGGTTCTGGGGTACTGGACGACAGGGCGCGTCGCGCCGGTGACCGTGGTGATGCCCACCGGCACAGGCAAGACCGAAACCATGTTGGCGCTCCTGGTCGCGGGGACGCTGCCTCGACTACTGGTGCTCGTGCCCTCCGACGTGCTGCGTGACCAGATCGCGGACAAATTCATCGCCCTCGGCGTGCTGCACAAATACGGCATCGTGGCCCCATCCGCGCTGCGGCCGGTGGTGGGACGCGTCACCACCGGGTTCCGCGACGCGGAGCAGGCACTGGCGTTCGCCGACAGTTGCAACGTCATCGTCACCACCCCGCACGCTCTCCAGGCGTGCGCACCGACCGCGCGGCAGGCGTTGTTGGCCGCCTGCTCGCACCTATTCGTCGACGAGGCCCACCATGTCGTTGCCCGCACCTGGGCCGAACCACGGGAGGCGTTCGCGGACCGGCCCGTCGTCCAGTTCACCGCCACCCCGTTCCGTGAGGACGGACGACACGTCGAGGGACAGATCGTCTACGACTTCCCGCTGGAGCAGGCGCAGCGCCAACAGTATTTCGCTCCGATCAACTACACGTCAGTGATCGATTTGATCGATACCGACCGTGCCTTGGCGCAACAAGCGGTGCGGCAGCTTCGCCGGGATGTCGAGGCGGGTTTGGATCACTTGCTGATGGTGCGGGCCAAGAGCACTCGCCGCGTCGACGAGCTGCTGCCGCTCTATGAAGAACTCGCGCGGGACTACGCACCGGTCGCGTTGTACTACCAACTGTCCGCGACGGCGAAAAAGAAGGCACTGCAAGCGATCCGAGGCAGGACTTCCCGGATCGTCGTCTGCGTGAACATGCTCGGTGAGGGGTTCGACCTTCCCGAGCTCAAGATCGCCGCGGTGCACGATCCTCAGAAGAGCCTCGGTGTGACCTTGCAGTTCGTCGGCCGCCTCGCGCGCGTTGTCTCTGGTGGGCGTCTCGGCGACGCGTCGGTGTTCGTGGCCCGCACCGAGTACCACGTCGACGAGCGCCTGCGGTCGTTGTACGCGGAGAACGCCGACTGGAACCTGGTGCTGCGCGATCTGTCGCAGGCCGCGGTGGCGGAGCAGCGGGAGATCAGCGAGTTCGAGGCGGGTTTCACCAGCAAACCGGCCGCGGTCACGCTGCGCAACATCGAACCCAAGCTGAGCACCGTGGTGTACCGCACCCAGTCCGATGAGTGGACACCCGAATCGATACCGGCGTTCTTCGGCGACGACGTGATGCTGACCCAGCCGATCGGCATCAACCCCGCTGAAGGGGTGGCGTGGTGTGTGGTGGAGAACCGCAGCGACGTGAGCTGGGGTGAGATCAAAACCGTCGAAGAGCTCACCTACGAGATGTTCGTCCTGTACTTCGACCGGCGTCGCCGCCTGCTCTATATCAACAGCTCGGCCAACAGTGGTCTCTTCCCGGAGCTCGCGGAGCATGTCGCCGGCCCCTCGGAGCGGTTCACCGGTTCGACGGTGTACCGCGTCATGGCTGACATCCATCGCCTGATCCCCACCAATATCGGTGTGCTCGACGTGCGCAGCCAGTTCCGCCGGTTCTCCATGCACGTCGGATCGGACGTGACGGCGAGTTTCCCCACCGGCGAGGCCCAAACGAAGACACAGACCAATATCTCCGGGTCGGGCTACCGCGCGGGTGAGCGCGTGAACATCAGCGCGTCGATCAAGGGGCGGATCTGGTCTCACAGTCCCGCTCCTACGGTGAAGCATTGGCGGGACTGGTGTGACAATGTGGGAGACAAACTCCTGGACGCGAGCATCAGCATCGAGGACATCACCAAGAATTTCATCGTCCCGCAGGATCTGACCGCCCGGCCTGATGCCGCGCTGTTGGGAGTGGAGTGGCCGTGGGAGCACTTTCTCACCGTCACCGAGAACCTGCGCCTGCTCTACGACGGCCGCGCCTATCCGATGATCGACGTCGACTTGCGTCCGCGTGACCAGAGCGAGGAAGGACCGTTGCGGTTTTGGGTGGAGACCGCGGCGTGGAAAGTCGGGTATGAGGCGGACTTGCGGGACGGGAAGTTGATCTACCGCTGCATGGAGCCGGTCGAGATCGCCGCGACCGCGGGCCGTTCGGCACCTGTCTGGTTGAGTTCCTGGCTCAATGCCAAAGACGGCTTGATCTTCCTTCTCGCGGGTGACCGCCTCGTGCGGGGCGGCAAGCTGTACACGCCAGGTGATGACCGCACGCCGTTTCCCGTCGATCGGCTTCGTGTGCTGGATTGGTCGGGGATCGATCTTCACGTCGAGTCCCAAGGGCCGCAGCGACGCCCGGACTCGATCCAGGCGAGGGTGATCGCTCAGTTGCGAGCCGATGACACCTGGGATGTGGTGATCGACGATGACGGTTCGGGTGAGGTCGCCGATGTCGTGGCGCTCAAGATCGACGACGCCGGGTTGCTGATCCACTTCTACCACTGCAAATACGCCGGGGGTCTTCCCGGTGCGCGGGTGGGCGATCTGTACGAGGTGTGCGGGCAGGCCCACAAGAGCGTGGTGTGGCGACGCGGGGACATCGTTCCGTTGTTCAAGAACCTGGAGCGCAGGGCTCGTAAGAAACAACAGCGGACCACGGTGAGTCCGTTCGAGGTGGGCGATCTTCCTTCTCTGTATCGGCTCCAGGAGCAGGCCCGCGTGGTGAAGCCGCGGTTGGAGATGACGATCATCCAACCGGGCTTGTCCGCTTCGGTGGTCAGTGACAAGCAGCTGGACCTGCTCGCCGCGACCGAATCGTATCTACGGAGCACCGCCGATGCCCCACTGAACGTTTGGTGCAGCGGCTAGCACCGCGTCGTGGTCGACCGCGTGGCTTCCGCCGGACAGTACCCGGCCGATGGTGTCTGGCCAGGCGAGCACGACTGCGTGGCGTCGGCAGAGCGACTCCCACAGCGGGTCGCGAGGTTGGCGTTCGACGTAGAGCACAGGGTGGGCGTCTTCGTGTTGGATACGGTAGCGCTCGGCGTAGTGGCAGAGTTGCCCGAAGCCTTCGCGGAGCTGGCCGTCCTCGTTGTCGCTGGGCAGGCTCTTGACTTCGCAGACGACGAGGTTGAGCCCGTGCCAGAAGGCGACGTCGAACTGGGGATCGTCCGGTGTGGGCGTGAGGGGTTCGAGGTCGTTGTCGGCGATGAAGTCGGCGAGCTGGTTTTGCAGGTTCCGGTGGGCTTGCGCCGCGGCGCGGATTTTGGTGACCGACACGCTGCGCGTCGTCGCTGGCGTGTCGGCTCCGTCACCGGTGTCGAGTGGGGCCGCGGATCGGTAGCGCTGTCCGACATTGGCCCGCCAGAGTGCCGGGTCCTGATGTACCGGGCCCCAGGGGCGGACCCGCAGGCAGCGGCCAGTCGCCTTGGTGGCTGGTGGGTCGGTGACGGCGGGATTGTGCTGGTCGATGAGGTACTGGCCGATGTAGCGGGCAGTACCTCTGGCCTTGATGGGACGGGTGAACAGGCGGAGAGCTCGGCCGGCGGAAATATGGCCCAGAATCCGATTGTTGGCGCGTTCCCGTTCGACCCAGATCAGTATGGAACCGTCGCCTTCGGGCGCGGGTTGGATGTTGCGCGCGGATGCGTCGCCGAACACGAACAGGTTCGGCGTGTGGTTGCTGACGATCACGTCGGCATTGCGCGGGTCCGCTGGTCGGGTGACGGCACCGTCCTCACCGATCACGATGCGGTGCGGGTTCCAGGTGACCGACCAGCGAACCTGATGATGCTCTTGGAGATCGGCAGCGGCCACGTCGTCCCCGGGCGTGATGTCCCAGCGGGTGCGCGGCGCGATCCTGCGAGAAGAGGTCGTCCGCTTCCTGGTCACGGCGTCCCACTGATCGGTGCTCAGCGGCAGCGGTGAGCCGAAACCGCAAGTTCGGGTGGACAAATGGAACATCGAGGGCTCGAACTCCGCCAACACGGTCATGCGGTACAGGGAGATGGGCGCGTCGAAGAAGAAGTCGTCGTAGGTGATGCTGCCTTGGCGTCGATCATCGCGGTGGCCGACACCCCAAGGACCCGTGTCGCTGACATGTCCGAACGCCACGACACCGGGGGTGTAGCGGGCAGACTCGTACGGGCTGCGGTTGCGGATGCGGACAAGGGCAACCAGGTCGCCCACTTCGGACGTTCTCCACTGGCAATCAGGACCGTCGTGGGGGGAGCCGCAGACGATGCGGTGAACCGCCCTATCGGTGGAGCCGAACGGAGATTCGTGCTGGTCGGCACGAACAAGCCAGTAGCGCATGGACGGGCACGCTACCGACTGGGCACGACAGTTTCCGGTCTTCAGAGGGCAGCGGCGACTCGATCGCGCGCGTGGTGGCCCCACTGCGCTTCCCTCTTGGTCACACGGGGTGTCTCACACCAGTCTGACCAAGAGAGAGCCGCTACTGTTCAGCGCCGACAGGGGGTGCGAACGTCAGGGAACCGGGTGTTCCCGGGGTCCACGTGTAGGTGCCTGGTAGGGCTCCTTGCTTGTACGGCCAGTCGTGGAGCTTAAACGTTTTTCCGCCGGGGTTGAGTGATCGGGATACGTGAACGTTGTTCACTATGGCGTCGAAGTCGACGACGTACTCGATGTCCTCGACACCCATTTTCGACAACGCGAGATCGACGTGGCGCGGTTCTCCGGGGATCATCGTGATCTCTGACTCGTCGGAGTTGTCCTCGAGTGCGGCTCGGCATCGCATGGGTGCGAGGCATTCGTTGCCCCCAAGATCGAACGTCCGTGAATCGGCGAAGTTAATCGGCGTGTCTGCGTTCGGGCAGCTGAATTCGTAGTCCCAGCCGGGTTCCTGGTACTGCCGGACTTCGTGGACGCCGATCATGGACTTATTGACTTGCAGGACCCGGCTCGTGCTCACGTCGACCGCCAGGGTGCCGTTCTCGAATGGCTCGGCGTGGTGGGTATCGATCGCCCATTGCAGGGCGGCCGCGCAGTCGGCGTCGGGCGGGGGTTTCTCGCCTGCCTGGAGTGGCTCGCGCAAGGCGAGCGTTCCATTCCAGCGGAAGGTCGCGGAGAGCCCGTCGGTCGGTGCCGCGGTATCGCCGGCATCCGCGCTACATGCGGTCAACCCACAGATGCAAAGCAAGGCGAATGCGACGGCGCGATTACCCATGGCCATTGTTCTTCCACTCGGCTGCCTTGCTCGTGCAGTCCCCGCCGCACACTGTTGCCTGGTCGATCGGCACCAGTTTGGTGTAGTCCCATTGGTACGAGGTGTCGTAGTGGGGTGCTGGGCCGGAAATGGAGAACGGGGCTTCGGGTGATCCGATGTTCCGCGTCTCTGTGTGGCCGTCGATCACGTAGTCCATCTTGATGTACCAGTCGCAGGTGCACGATGTGGTCAGGCCGTGGACGGTGATGGTGTACTGGTCGTTCGGTGCGAGTAACACGTTTGTTTCACTGCCGAACGCTTTGCCGAGCTTGCCATTGTCGGCAAGGAGACGGGCGTGTGGCGCGTCGCCGTGGTCAAGGTCGAAACCGACCAGAAGGTTCTGCTGTGACCCGCCCTCGCCGGGTGGCAGCACGAGTGTGCCGGCTGGTGGCGGATCCGACCTTTTGGTGACTATGGCGCGAACGTCGACCACGCTGATGCTGGTGCTGTGGTTGTTTTGGAGAACGACTACGGCTTGGGATTTGCTCAGTGCGCGGCCGTGGTGCTGCTGGAGCAGGTCGTGCAGCGCGGTGTCGGTGGTGACCTTGGCTGTGGTGGCGGGGTCGAGTGCGTCGGGAAACACCGCCCCGTTGACTCCGAACGTCGCACCGTCGCCGTATACGGTGGTCCGGAGCTCATCGTCGCCGGTGGCGTCACGGAACAAGTCGGGCAGGGTTCCCGGTGGCGCGACCGCCGCGACAATGGCCACCACGGCACCGATACCGGCGAGTAGACCGCCGACCACTTTCCACTTCTGGCGCTTCTTCGCTTCCGGTGCGGCGACCTGCGGTACAGCCGCTTGTGGTGGGGTGAGGTTCGGTGCTGCGACCTGGGGGGTGGGAGCTTCCGGCGCGGCTACCTCTGGTTCGGCAGCGTTCGGTGCGGGAGTCTCCGGTGCGGCTACGTCTGGTTCGGCATTGCGCGGTCGTGGCGTTGGCGTGATCGCTGGTTCCAAGGTTCCCCCTCGTGAGATCCGCACCGAGGGTAACGCATCGTACGTGCAGCGTGGCGATTTTGGTCGAGTACGCCGGGCGGGACCGTGCGCGAGGACGGGCGGTGACAGCCTGGTGCTGGGTATAGCGGCGGGGTGGGTTTCGATTCGACTGTGGTCTCGTTGACCGGATCCGTGGTTGACCACGGTCGCGACGTGCCGAGCGGGTCCTTGGCAAGTTATCTGGCTGGCATGGGGGTGCTGCCGGGTGGGTCCCGGGGACCGGCCGCCAGGCCGCATGCTCCGGGTGCCCGTCCCGGCAGCGCGGCCCCGCAGGGGCCGCGCCTTGAACAAGGAAAGAAACTCTGAACACGACACGCCTCGGCGGGCCTGTTGTGGTTCGACTGATGCTCGACACGCTGGCTATGGGATGGTTCGCGGGCAGCTGGAGGTCTCCGGCGCGGGTACTGTGCCGCCATGCTGTTCACTCCGCTGCACCGGGCGCTTGGCCTGCAACCAGGCGCGCTGACGGACGAGATGGTCAACGAGGCGATTACCGCTGGCATCGCCGAGACAGACGACCTCGATTGGAAGAAGCCGTTACCCGAGGCCAAGAGCCTGTCCGGAAGCGACATGCCTAAAGACGTGGCCGCGATGGCCAACAGCGGCGGCGGCATGATCGTCTACGGCGTCGCAGAAGACCAAAAACGCGCAACGGACCGTACCGACGTCGGCGAGGTGAGCGAGGCGTACGAGCGTACGTATCGCTCGGTCGCGATCAGCGGGATTCACCCGCCGGTGTTCGGTCTCGGGTTCTACCGGCTCGGCCACGGCACACGGGCGCTGGCCGTGGCGGTTCCGGCCAGTGTCGATGTCCCGCACCTCGTCTACCGCGGCGAGTACTTCGGAGCTCCGATCCGCAACGACGCCGACACGGTGTGGATGCGGGAGCGGCAACTTGAGGGTCTCTATCGCAGACGGTTGGATGACCGCCGTAACGCTGGTCAAAGACTGGAGCGGGACTACGACGACCTCAAGCGTGGGCTGCGTCTGGAGGATCGGGTGTGGCTCGTGGGCGTGGCCCGACCGCGGATCGTTCCATCCGGTGTCTCACCTATGGAGCAACACGACGCGCGCAGGATCATCGTGGACGCGTCCACGTTAGGGCTTGTTCTCGCCGATTCTCAGCTGTCCCACCCGCTCGCCTCGGTGGCTGACAATCCCAGACCGGGCTTGCGACGGTGGGTGTCGGCTCCGGCCAGTGACAGTGACAGCCAGAAGTGGAAGGAAACCTGGGCAAGCGTCCATTTCGATGGTTCGGTGTCGCTCGCGGCCGCGATGGGTGGGATGCCGACCGTCCGCGGCGAGGACGCCGCTGGCAACGTCGTCAATTCCCGACGGGTCGAGTGGTTCGTGGCTGATCTGCTCGCGCTCGTGAAGACGGCCGCTCAGGTTTTCAACGCTGTCGATTACGAGCTCTATATCGGCGTGGAAAGCGCCGGGTTCAAGGAAATCATGATCACCATCACCGATGGTTACGGTAGTACTTTCTACAGTAGTCGGCCGATCCAGCACTTCATTCCGGTTGAATCCGCCATTCAGCCTGGTGGCACCGATGCCAGCTTCCTTGAGCAAGTTCGACAGGTCGCCCTCGACGTGGTGAGCCAAGCCGGTATCAACACCCTCGTCACTATCGCATCGCCTGCCACATAACAACAACCGCTGCCCGATAGTCGCGTTTCGCAGACTGCTGCCAGGTCACACCTCGACGCGGTGCAGGGTCGCTCCGGCCCACAGTCGCACGCCGTTGTAGCGGTCGCTTCGGCACTGGTCTCGGAACCAGTCTTCCGGCAGCCGGTGTTGGTCGGTGTCGAACTGGTGCTCGCTGGTGACGAGCGTGATGGTGCAGTCGATGAGTTGGAGGAAGACCGCGGTGATCCCGCGGGCGATCCCGGCTTGCAGGCTGGGTTCGCCCGCGTCGGATTGCCACGGGTACCAGCCGTCATGGTCGGCCTCCGCGTGCGGCCACCGCGGCGTTCTCGGCCAGGGCGTAGTGCGCGGCCGCGTTGCGGGCTCGGCGGGCGGCGGTGAACTAGGCGAGCAGTTCGGCGCGGTCCTCGGCGGGTGAGTCGCCGAGGGTGGTGCGCCACGCTGAGGGGGTTATGCCTTTCCGCCCGCTTGTGGGGAACGCTGCTTCCCGGCGGGGTGTGAGTGGAGCGGTCAGCAGCCCGTGCTGGGTCATGTGCGCGTCGATCACATCAGGCCAGTGGTGACCGACGGTCCTGTGTCCGCCCTGGACCGCGCCAGTCGGTGTCGGCGGGGCGGTGGTGAGGTCGGTGATGAACCGTTCCCAGCTGCCGACGGCGGCGAGCACGGTGAACGGGTTGAGCGAGGATCGTGGTTGTGGGCCTCGGACTGGTTTCTCGGAGTGGATCGCGATGAGGTCCAGCGCGGTGCGGAGGTTGTGCCGCGCGGCTCGGCTTACTGCGTGAGCCGCTGGTGGGTGGCCGGCGACATGCGGCAACGTTATCGCCCGGCACCCGCACTGGTCGGCGAAGACGACTCGGCGTCGTAGGCTCGACGGACTGAGCGCTGGTGGATGGCGTTCGGTGACGTTGAGTCAGCTTGGCTGCTCGCGGGTCATTCGTCGGTAGGAGGGGTCCCCAGCTTGTCACGTCGGCACGGGTCGTTGGCTTTGGTTAGCTACCGAGGGTACGGACGCCGGGAACGGTCCGGCTCGGAGGATCTCACCCTGGCGTCGGTCGTGTGCTGCCGGTTATCATCATCAGTCAGCGGAGTGAGCGATCGGGGGCACCTTGGTGATCGAAGACCACCGTTCACCTCGGCTGATGCCGTGTGGTGGTTGCTAGCTCCATGGTGAACGCAACAATCACGACAGCGCGATCCCCAGCGCCGGGGTGTGCCCGGTGAACACGCACTCTCGGCAGTCAGGCCGACCGGAAATGTCCGTTGCCGAATCGTTGAGCCACCTCGACGCCGCCGCGCAACGCGTTGCCGCGACTACCGCTGACGCGCTGGGGGTCCTGGCTGAGGACCTCAGTGATCGTGGTCGAGCGGCCCGTGTCGCTGACGTCGAGGCGCAATTCGCGCGCGATACCGCGATCGTGCACATGCGTGTCGGGGTGGCCGTGGATCAGCGTCTTCGGCACCTGCATGGTGTGGTGGCGGACCTGGGCAGGGGCGCGCGAGCGGTTCCGTGGCCGGAGTCGGCACCCCTGCCTGTCGAGGAGGACGCCTTAGCGGTCGCGCAGTATGTGCGGGTAGGCGCGGCCGACTTGGGCCAGTTCAAGTTCGACGCGTCACATACCGACGCTCTCCCCGTCATGATCCCCCTGCTCAACCGGGCGAACATCGTGGTGAAGGCGTCGGGGTGGAACTCGGAGATGGCCAACCTCGTGCAGGCTTTGGTCGCCCGAGCGCTCTGCGCGAGCGGGCCGGGGCAGTTGATGCTGCGTGTTTTCGATCCCGCGTTGCGCAGCTACCTGTCGCTGTTCTCTGCATTGCGGGAGGTGGACGAGGCGCTGTTTCCTCGCCCTGGCGCGCATGGGGAAGACCTCGAGGAACTCTTGCGCACTCTCACCGACGACGTTCGGCGCGTGGGTGATCTCGGACATGGCCAAGAAGGGTCGCTGGGCGAGCTGCGGCAGTCCACCGGGCAGCCGATCGAGGCGTACCAGCTGGTCGTGCTGTTAGACTATCCCCGCGGGGTCAGTGAGCACGCCGCGCAGATGCTGGAGCATTTGTTGAGGGTCGGCCCCGCTCGCGGCGTGAGTTTTGTTATTCATCATGGGGCGGAGCTGGCGCACAACAAGTCGGCGATGGCGGCGCTGAGGAACGTCGAGAACAGTCTGATGTTCGATGGGACCGATTGGGTGTGGTCCGCGGTCAACGGACTGACCATTCGCGTGGACCGACCCAGCAGCGGATCGTTGCAGGCCACAGCGGACCTGGTAGCGGCCGCAGCCCGCCGGTGTTCAGCCCCGATGATCGCGTTCACGCAGATCCAGCCGCCATTGGAAGCGTGGACCGCGCGTTCGGGCGACGGGATCAGCGCCGCGATCGGCCTGTCCGGGCACAAGGTCATGACCGTGACGCTGGGCGACGAGCGCGAGCAACGACACAATATGCTGATCACGGGCGCGGTGGGACAGGGCAAGTCGAATCTGCTCATGGTGTTGATCCACAGTTTCGCCTCCCGCTACAGCCCCAGCGAGCTGGAGCTGTAGCTGCTGGATTTCAAGGACGGTGTGACCTTCTATCCGCTGGCCCCGTCGGAGATGTCGCCGGATTGGTTGCCTCACGCGAAGGTGATCGGACTAGAAAGTGACCGCCAGTACGGTGTCGCGGTTCTGGAGCACCTGTATGACGAGTTCGCTCGTCGAGCGCGGATCATCAAACCGTACGGCGATAACATCGCCGCGTACCGGCGGAAGGTCCCCGACGCCACGATGCCTCGCGTCGTGGCGATTATCGATGAGTTCCATGTGTTGTTCGAGGAAGATGACGCGACCACCGCCAGAGCGGTCCAGCTTCTTGAGCGGCTAGCACGTCGTGGCCGCGCGTACGGAATCCACCTCGTTCTGGCGTCGCAGACCATCTCCGGGATCACCTCGTTGATGGCCAAGCAAGACGGCATATTTTCGCAGTTCCCGATCCGGGTGGCGTTGAAGAACTCGGCGAGCGAGTCGCGGGCGGTGCTTGATCCGCACAACAGTGAAGCCGCGCGGCTGCGGTTTCGCGGCGAAGCGGTCGTGAACGTCGACTTCGGTCAACCGGAAGGCAACCGGCGAGCGATCATCGCCGCCGCGGATCCGGCGGAGATGGAGCGGTTGCGCCACGGGTGGTGGAGTCGCCGCGAACCTACGGCGGAGCCACCGGCTGTGTTCAACGGCGGTGAGTCCGTGACGCTGCTGTCGGTCATCCCGAACCTGATCGAGCTGCGTGCCCGCGCCCGGGTCGACCAGGCGTCCCCGACGGCGCTGGTCGGGACACCGATCGCGGTGGCCCGCTGGCCGGTGGGGGCCGCGTTGCCGGCGACACCGGGCCGGCATCTCGCAGTCGTGGGGGCGGGCAAGCGGGCGGTCCCATACGGCGCGTCCAGGGCGATCGAACCGGATTTGGCGGTGGGCGCGCTGCACACGGCGGCGATATCGTTGGCGTTGCAACACCCGCGTGGGGATGCCCAGTTCACGATATTGAACTACCTCGGTGAGGCTGAATCCAAGCAGAACGGCATGCCGTACCTGGTCGATGTCTTGCAGCACTTGGGTTTCACCCCCGTGGTGCATTCGGTCGCCGACGCGACCGCCGCGTTGCGGCAGATCGCGAAGGACTTGACCAGTCGTGTTGTCGACTCGACGACAGCGCATTACGTGCTCGCGGTCGCGGTGGATCGGGCGGGCACGTTGGAGAATCCGGATGAGATGTTCGCCAAACCGGTCGATGATCTGCGCAGCGTGTTGCGTGACGGGCCGGCGCGGCGCACGCACGTGCTGGGGTGGTGGTCCAGTGTCGGGATGTTCAAGTCGCATTTGGGGTACGACGCCGCCACCGGCATCGACACGATCTTGGCGTTGAGGGTGGAGCAACGTGATGTCACCGATCTGATGGGGCATTCGGTGGCGTGGTCGCCGCAAGACAATCGGGGCTTGTTGTTCGACCGCACGCAGTTGGCGCAGCCGGTGGCGATCGTGCCGATCGCTCCGTTGGATCACATCAGCCATGCCGTGTTGCTACGCACTGAGTGGGACCAGCGGTGAGCACCTATAACGAGTATCTCGCGGCGTTGGCGGAGTTCTCCGGTGTGGGCGCTGGAGGAAACCGTGCGCTAAAGCAGGTGAGGCGCGATCGCGAGACCCGGATGCGGGACGCGATCTACGTTCACCGAGCCCAGGGCGCTCGGATTCCGGTGACGGTTGCTGGTGTGCGTGGCCAATATGCTTCCGCGCGGACTTGGCTAGCGAAAGTGGGCCGGCAGAACGCGTTGCCGGTCACGCCGCGCGTTGCGCCCGCTAGAGGGGTTAGCGATGATGAGTTCAACGGGATCGTGGGCGCGCAGGCACGTGCTGTGATGGAGCTTCAACGGGCGGTCGACGCGCATGAGAGGGCGCTCTATCTCGAGTATGTCACCGTGCTGGCTGCGCGGCAGCGGCAGCGCCGTCGAGTTCTGGTGGCAGCTGGTTTGATCGTTCTCGTGCTGGTCGCGGTGTTGATCGCGGCCTTGCTGTTTCGCTGAGTGAGGAGTGACGAGCATGTCGGATTTGGGCCAACTCAAGGGGCAGGTGGATTCGGTCGCGCGGGACGCCCAGTCCACAGCGGCGGCGTTGGGAGTGTTCAAGTCGAAGTTCAAAGAGTCGGCGGGCAGGATTGAAGGGTTGATCGGGGGCACGGCCCAGGGGGCGGACAAAAACATGATCCAGACCCTGACCGCGGCTGATCGGCAGGTTGACGCCGCGATCCAGGCGTTACAGGCGGCCGCTACGGCTGCGGCCAAGTTCGCGGCGTCGCTGTAGCTGGCCGCTGTGTCGGACCTGTCGGATCTCCATGATGTGGTCGAGCAGGAACGTGAGGACCTGCTCGGCCACATCGACGAGCTTCAACACCACCGCAGAGTGTGCCTCCAGGCCGCGAGTGCGGCGCAGGCGGCAGCGCAGCAAGCGCGATGTAATCCGGAGGGTGCCGCCGCGGCGGCCGCCGCAGAGGAAGCAGCCAGTTGCCTGTCGCAAGCCGCGATGTTTTTGACGAACGCGATCATGTCGTTAGAGACCACCAGAACGATCGCGAAAGACTTTATCGAACGCAAGATCGTGGAAACGCTGGGTGCTCTACCTGGCGTCACAGGTAGAGCGCAGGTTGAGAAGCTGTTAGCGCTCGCGGATGGTGATGGGCTGCTGCTGGAGCGTTTGCTCACTCACGCTGACAGCGCCGAGCAGGTGCACGAGTTTCTGGAGAGGGCCGCCGCCGGTCAGACCGACGATGTGGACCGTCTGCTGAAACAGTCGGTCGCGGCGGATGGTCCCGGCGCGGCTGATTTCGCCCGGGAAGTGCGTGGGGTGTTGGATGCTGTAGCGGCCCTCGATCTGCGACATGGGAACAGTAGCAGTGGTGACCCGAATAGTGAGCAAATCAGCCAGGCGGCGAATGGCAGGTCCGAATCGCGTCAAAACCCTCGGAGCACGGAAAGAACCCCAGGAAGCAGGCTGCGCAAATCGCAGAAACCGGTTAAGGGTAGCGAATTCGACCACCCAAAAAGATCCCCTACCGATAAGAATTCGGCAACCGTAAAGGAGGCTTACAATAAATTCACCAAAGAAGATTTGTACGCCTTTGGGAACAAAACTAAGGTTTCCGGCCCGCGAGCTGATCGAGATTTTGGAGTTGAATCAGAAGACGATATCGTCGGATGTGACCCTGCCCCTAAATCGCCTACCGACAGAGTTCGTGGCATGTCAACTTTTATCGATCCGCGCTTTGCGGTCGACCTGAAGGGTCACTATCACTTACTGCGAGCTAACACCAAAATGCCAGACGGCGTTGCTATCCAGGCCGACGGCGAAGATGTCGGAGGCAGGCAGCCATACGGGCATAGAACTCTATACCCAACCAGGGAAATGAAGCTGTCAAAGTTTCGAGAGCTAGTCAGCTTCCTTGTTCAATATTCAGAAGATAAGCAGACGGAGTGGGATTACGTTGGGAAAAAGCCCGATCCAAAAAAGGAAAAATAATCCTTCGGCAGGATGCCCGCTGTGACTGCCGAGGCGTCCGAAGAATGGGAACCGTGGGTCGTTGCCACGTCGAGTGCTGCCGCGCTCGATCGGGCACTTCCCGCACTGAGGGTAAATCTAGAGCCCACCGTTGAGGCAGCCAGGATTGCGCTCTCTCATGTCGAACAAAGGCAAGACGCAATCGATGTACTGCGTTTCCTTAGCGTGAGATTTATCAAAGAATTGCTAGATAGCATTCTTGAAGTGTCGCTTGCTGACACTGAGACACTTAACGCACGTGAACTCCTAGGAAGGCTGCCTTTTGGTGAGGCTCAAGAAACTGTCCCCCCGGCAGTGTGGAAGCTTTTAGATAAAGAAGATGATGAACTGGCGTATCGACGCATGGCTGGCCTACTGGACCACTTGGGCCTCTATGACGCACTCAAACAATTGTGCACTAAAGCTTACGAACATATCGACCCTGACGTGCGCGAGATAGCAAGCGACTACTCCAGTGATAACTAAAATTCAAATCACGAAAAGCCTGAGGATGTCGCATGGTGGCGCGGGCGTCCCGGGGCGGGTGTGCACGAGCGGCGAGGGGACGGGAGGAGTACTTCCCCTTGCCTGGGTGGACTGGCTCGATGTCGACCCCACCTGGCTGGGTAGCGCGGCCCGTGCGCCACGGCTGCGGCAGCGACATCGGGCCCGAACTGGCGCGTTCATCTCAGCGGAGCTTCGCCAAAGTGTCGAACAGTAGTTCGATGTGCGTGTGAAGTGCGGCATATATGCAGGTAAAGGTGATGGCATCGGGCGACGAACCCGTCAGAGTGTCACCCCATGGATACGGTCGATCACGGCTTGCTAGATTCGCTCATTTGTTCGACACGTGAGCGAAATGAGGAAACATGGCGGTCTGTCGGGTCGTGGGCGGCATCGATTTGGGTACGCACGGAACATCGTTCGGGTGGGCGTATTGGAGTCCGAGCGCGGAGCGGCCGGGCCGCATCGTGTTGTTCGAGGGGTGGCCGGGTGGCCGTCCCGGGGTGGATGTGAAGACGCCGACCGCGCTGTTGGTCAATGAGAAGGGTGAGGTTCTGGCGTGGGGTCACCAGGCGTTCGCGCAGGCGGCGCGGTGTCGGGCTGGCCGGCCCGGTAGCGGGGTGCGGCTGGTGCACGGGTTCAAAATGGCGTTGCTGCCCAGGTCTGACGCCGAGCGGTCGAGGTCCTCGGAGATCGGGTTGGCCGACAATGAGCCTCACGCGGAGAAGCTGATCGCGGCGTTCCTGTCCTACGTCTATCGCACCGCGCTGGCTGAGCTGCGTGTCCATATCCCGGATCTGGGCGAGGATGAGATCCGTTGGTGTGTGACGGTGCCCGCGATGTGGGGCGATCACGAGAAGCATTTGGTGCGTCAGGCCGCTTACGAGGCTGGGTTTCCGCGGGAAGAGGGCCGGCTGTTGCTGGCGTTGGAGCCGGACGCGGTGGCGCACAACGCGCAGGCGTCGGGGATTGCCTACGTCATCGACGCTGACACCGGACAGCGGGGAACTTTGGAGAAGAACTCTCGGTTCATGGTGGTCGATTGCGGCGGCGGCACGATCGATATCACCTGTTACACCACTGACGGGGACGGGTATCTCACCGAGATCGACCGGGAAGGGATCGCGCAGGGCTCGTTGTATGTCAACCGGGCGTTGACCGATCTCGTGCTCGTTCAGCGCCTGGGTGGGGCTGACGAGTACCAGCGGTTGCGGGAGATCGCTCCGCACGCGCTGGAGGAGCTGGTCGAGGAGTGGGAGCTGAAGAAACGCAACGTCAGCCACGACACCGATGACACCATCTTCTTGAGTTTGAAGGTCAGCCTCGCCAAGCATCTGAGCGAGGAGGTGCTGGATCGGCTCAGCGCCGCCCAGGACGGGGACGACGAGAGCATCTGGATCTCCGTGGAGGAAGCCCGGTCCGCGTTCGAAGCGGTGATCCCCGACATCCTCGCCCTGGTGGACCGCAAACTCGAGGACATGACCGCGTTGACCAGCGCCGCGGGGAAACCGCACTTGGTGTTGCTGGCTGGTGGGTTCGCCGAGTCCGCTTACCTTCGGCACCGCATCGCGCAGCATCTGCGTGGACGCGCGTTGGTCGCGGTGACGCCGCAGCCTCGGGTGGATGTGGTGGAGGGTGCTGTGCGGTTCGCCTACAACCCCAAGGTGCGGGCGCGCCGTTCGCAGTACACGTACGGCGTGGCCGTCTCGGCGCTGTTCGAGCATGGCAAAGACCCCATCGAGTCGCTGTATCGACCTCGCCGTGGCGGCGAACTGTGTGACAAGCGTTTCAGCGTGTTCATCAACGCGGGCGATATCGTCCCGGTGGCGCATGTGGTGTCTAAGCCATTCAGGCCAGTGGAAAGCGACGACAGGTATGTCGCGTTCGATTTCTATCGGACCAAAGAACGCAAGCCGCGCTATACCGATAACGAAGGGTGCGAGGAGTTCGGTAGCTGTCAGATGACGATCGACCTCGCCGATGTGATGCACCTCGATCTGAGTAAACGGGGCATGAGGCTCTATTTCACTTTCGGTGAAACGGAATTGCACGTCCGTGCCGTTCTCGACGGTAACGGGGAAGAGCAGCAGATTGATCTTCAATTCAGCACGCGTTGATCTCGTCGACAGAGAAGGAGGCCCTGTGATGAAAACCCATTTTGAGCGTTCACTCGCGCGATGGCGTGGACCGCTGAGACGACGCCACAAGAATCCCGACTTCCTGGAACCGGCGATCCCGCAGCCGCAACCACAGCCAGCGTGGTCGAGCGGTAGCCCGGTGGCAGCCGGTGCGGGCTCGCCGTTCACCGATACCTTCAAGTCTGCGGGGCCCGCGGCAACAAGTACACGGGATGTCGCAGCGCGGTCGCAAGTTGTGGACCTGTTTCGTGAGATGAACGAGACGGTGGAGAAGTTCGCCCGAGCGCACCGGCGATCCCTGGGCCTGGACCAGCGCGGCGAGCAGATCGCGTATCTGATGGCGAGTGTCGCCGAGGCCGTGTTCGACGAGACACGCGATGTCGACTCGCAGGTGCGCTCGCGTCTGGGGATCGATGCCCGGGGTGAGCATCGCGAGCTTGCGCAGTTGGTGGAGCGCGCGTATGTGCTGCGGGACAAATTGCGACGCGTCGACAACATGCGTGTCGATTTCGGCGCGCGTGCTGGTGAGATCGTGGATGGTGAGCGGCAGGAACCGTGGAAGACCTCGATCCCGGATGCTCCGGTCCGGTTCTTGGTGTTTCCGGGGTTGACCAGCGGCGGGAATGTCGTGGTGAAACAGCAGGTGTACACCGTGAGTCTGCGGGAGGCTCGGCTGCGTGGCGCGGCGACCCAGGTGTGACGACGCCGCGTCAGGTCACCTGGCACCAGCCGCGCGGCGGGTCAGGTGGGTCGAGGTCGAGCCACCCTGGGGTGACGGAGGGGTGACCTGCCGGGTGACTTTCCTTCTGGGGAGGTCATCAATTCGGGTGCGGCCGGGCCCGCGGGTGAAACGTCCAGGCATGTTCCCGCGACGTACTGTCACCGGTCGTAGGAAGAGGGCGCGTGTGAGCAAGCCGCTGCATGTAGAGATCACGAGCACGAGTGACCGGACCGCGGAGGTCACCCCGGTGATCTTGCGGGACGGGTCTCGGAAAAGGCTGGTGTTCACCCCGGTGCTGGTGAACAACGGTCAGAACCCGGCGGCCGCGGTGCGTGGAGAGCTGCTGTACTTGTCGAAGAACACAGCTGATCAGTGGGAGCGGGATAAGCCGTTCGACCTGCGGACCCTGCCCGCTGGGGAGAGCGTCCGCCTTGAACTGACCACCGCGGAGCTGCTGCAACTGCACAACTGTGTGGGTGCGTTGTACGAGTTGATGCGCGAGGACGGGTTCGAGTACGGAACCAAGCGGCTGCTGTCGGTCGACGCAGGCACCGACCTCGCCGAGATTTTGGACTCGATCTCAGCGATCGGTCAGAACAAGCAGGTCAAGCGTGTCTTGGACTGGATGTCCCGGCAGGATTGCGACCAGCTGGCCGACGCGTTGCAGGACGCGGAGCCGGAGATCTTCTCGTAGATCGTGATCGCCGCCGGGTTGGCTCGGTTGCGTGGCTTCATCGCGGAAGCCAGCGTGGAGTTGGACAGCTCGGATGAGAGGCGAGGGCAGGAGATCATCGAGCGCAACGTGTGGGCGATCGGTCAGATCTTCTCGTATCCGCTGGTCGTGGTGAAGCGGGAGGCCTACCTGGGTGGGAAATCGATTCACAACACCGGCGGGAACAACGCGGACTTCGTGCTGCGTAACCAGGTCACCGACAACGCGTTGATCGTGGAGATGAAGACCCCGGCCACACCGTTGACGGCGCACAAGCCGTATCGCAACAACGCGTACGCGCCGAGCAACGAGTTGGCTGGCGCGGTCCAGCAGGTTTTGCAGGACCACTACACCCTGCGTCAGTCGTACGCGTCGTCGCAGGGGGACAAACCGCCGGAGTACCAGGTTTTCACGCCGAAGTTGCTGCTGATCATCGGGAATCTGTCCCGTGAGGACGATATCGACCGGGTGCGTAGTTTCGAGCTGCTGCGAAACAGCATGCCGGATATCGACGTGATCACGTTCGACGAGTTGCTGGGGAAGGAAGGCCAGACTGTTGCTGGAGTTGTTCGAAGGTTCGCGGTGACGACCCTGAGGTGAAGGTGTTTTCTGTCGGGTTGGGTTGGGGCGGTGGGGACCGGTGCGGTTACGTGCGGGCGGCGGCGTACTCGGCGTCGTAGATCGCGGTGAGTTCGGCGGCGCGTTCGGGTGCGCAGGTGGTGGCGGGGTGTTCGGCGTCGCGCAGCAGTTTCACGAGGCGGTTGTCTTCTGACGCGAAAGTGCCGCATTTCGCGAGTCTTCATCGCGCCACATTCTTTGGAGTGAATCGTATTGCGATATTCGCAATACGAGGCGCATGATGAATGTCATGGCGAAGCGAGACATGATTGACGATGTGGTCGATGTTGTGCACCCGATGCCGGGTCGGCGTGGTGATGACGGGGGTGAGGCCGCGAATACCGGGCGTCAAGACGTCGAGGTTCAGCGGCGCGTGTTCGAGGAGTCGATGCGAGTGGCTGAGGAGAAGGCCGACGGCTGTTACGACCCGTTGTTGAGTGAGATCGGGCGTGCACGTGTGCAGATGCGCGAGGCTGAGCAGAGGTTGCGGCTATTGGTGGCCTACGGTCGGGAGTTCGTCAGTCCCCGGCCATACCAGCTTAAGGATCTCGCGGCTGCGGCGGGATATTCGGTGTCGGGCACTCGCAGCGCCTATTTCGGGGATGAGATCTCCGAGGTGGCCGCCCGTGTCGGTCGTCCATCGCGCTCTCGCAGGAGCCTAGCTTCGATCAGCGACTCAGCGCGGGCCTAGCGTTGGCGGCCATGAGTGCCGCGCTGGCCGGGTATCTGCTGATCGGTTGTGGTGTGTGTCTCGAGATCGTCGAGTGGTGGCGCGGGCGCGGCGAGGTGAGCGGGTACGGGGTGCGCGAGGGGGTGCGCCCCTCGTCTGGACGGGGCCTGGCTCGATGCCGGCGTCGTCCTGTCCGCGCGCGGGTGGTGAGAGCGCGGTGTGGGAGGCGAGGGGTTCGCGGGTGGTGCCCTCTCGCCTCCAACGGTTTTCTAGTCGCCGGTGGCTATCCGCCGGTAGTTCTCGGCTGTCGCTTGGGCTTGGTCGCGTTGGGTGGTGAGCCGGGCGATGTCCGCGTCAAGCAGTGCCGTTAGCCGTTCGGCTTCCCGTACGCGTGTGGCCGCGTCGACGCGGGCGGCGGCGGCGGTCAGCTGGTCGATGTCTGCTTCGGTGATCCAGTGGCGCAGGACCGCGCGAACCACGGAGTTGAGGCGGTCTCCCGCGACGTCGGAGATCCAGGTGGTGTCGTATGGTCCGCGTGATCGGAGACCATGCGCGTAAATTGTTCCGTTCTCGATGGCGTCGATGGTTGTCTTTCTGTTGGCGCCGACCATCTCGACCCCGTTGATGGTGGCCGGTTCGGGGCACGGTCTCCACGTATCGTGGTGAGCTTCTTGGAGGGTGTTCCCGAAGTCGTAACCTACTTCCAGGTGCGAGGTGGGGTCACTGGTGTCCACGACCGGGTAGACGGTGATGGTGCCGCTCACGCGGGGCGCGGTGACACGGTAGAGGGTGCGACCGGTGACAGGGTTGGTTTCGGTGGTGATCCTCGCGGTGCCGTGGCGCTCGTCCAGCTCGATCGTGACGGCTGGGGTGGTGTTCTCAGGCATGGCGGTGCTCCTTAGTTGTGCGGGATGGTCGGGGACCCCCGCCGGGCGTCTCCCGGCAGGAATCCCTCGTGCTTGTCGGGGTTTTTAGAGCTCGGCGGGGTCGTCCATGACGGTGAGCACGGGCGCGCCGTCGTCGCCGGGGCCGACGTTGACGTAGAGGGTCACGGGCCCGGGTGTGGTGGCGCGGCTGAGGCGTGGAATCCGTAGGACGGTGAATGGCACGGTGCGCTCGGGTAGGTGGCGTGCTCGGCGCATCGCGTCAGCGGCCCTGGTCAGCACGTCCCATTCGCGGCCTTGTTGGTCCTGGTACACGTTTTTGCGGTTGTCGCGGCCGGACCATTCGATGCAGTCGTGGAAAACGGCGGTGGTGTAGGCGAGGGGGTAGCGGATGCCCGCGTCGCGCAGGAGTTCGGGGTCGGCCTCGACTAGGGTTCCCTCGGTGAGCGCGTCGGCGCGGCTGTAGCGGTCGATGATCTCGGCGTCGTCCCAAAAATTCGTCATGGCTGTTGTCCCTTTCCTTCTCTACCCACGTTTTTCTGCCCTCGCGGTGGGGCTGCTCTTTCGGGCGTCACCGAGGCGGGGTGTCAAGCCGTGTGGGAGCCGGGAAAGTTTGTGGACGGGTGTCGGTTCAGGTCGGCCGTAAAGTTTCCCGGTTGCGGCTTGACAGCCCGGCGCGGTGAGGCATGCTGCGAAGCCCCCACCGTGTGTCAGAAAAACGCCCACACGGGCGGGTTGAGTCCTGCGGCCGTCTGCGGCTGGAGGTCGTCATCGGCCGCGCAGCGGACGCAGTATGCAAGTCAACGGGGTGACAGCGGCTCGTCGACGGCCGCGGAGATCTCGGGTGAGAACGGTCAGGCCGCGGAAGGTGCTGGCAGGTCCGGCGTTGAGCGGTGCTCGAATGTCACGCGGGTGTGCCTGGTCCCGGGCGATGCGGGCCTGAGGGGCACGGGCGACGGGGCTTGTAGCCTCCGGGTACGCCGTGTGCCACGGCTAACCAGAATTGCGGTGCCATGCCATGGTCGCCGAGGGTGTGCCAGACCAGGGCGGGATGCTCAACCCGAAGCTGAGCCAGGGCCGCACGGGCGAGGCCGCAGCGCTGGAAGTGTGGTGGGGTGTAAGGCAGCTCGACCCAACCTCGCCGGCACCCTGGGCAGAGGGTGTAGTCGACCGCGAATACGGTCTCCCCGTCGAGAACGGCGGAGCGTTCCCGCCACTCCGGCCGCTCCCATGACCAATCATCGATCCAGCCAGTGCTCGGTGGGTGTGTCTGCTGACCGGCGAGGCGGCGGAAGGTGTCTCGCCAAGTACGGCGAGGAGGGACGTGATGTACCCGGTGGCTGTCGCGGGCCAGTCGCCGTGCCGCTTGTCTGGAATGCTCGGTGGCCATCGGGATCGCAATCGTTGATTGTCGCCGACACGGGTTGTGAGGTTGGTCGCCGCGTTTGCGTCGTCAGGGTGATGTGTTGGGGTGATGCGTGAATCGCCGGGCCTGACCGCCGATCATGGAGTGTATGACGAAGGACAAGGACCGCCCAAGTGAGGAAGAATTGGTGTCGACGTTCGTGAATTCGGCACGGATACGCGGCGGCGAGCTCGTACTATCGGGTTGTTGGGGAACGCGAGCGAGGTGACGTCGGACATGACCGTCGTGGAGGCCGACCAGGTAAAGGCCATGACACGCCGGACCGCTGACGCCGCCAACCGAGCCGCCGAGGCCATGGAAGACCACGCCGCCTTATGGGAGGAACTCCGCGGATCTGGTGGCCGCGACAATCCTGCCGCGTTCGCTCGATACCGCAGCGCGATGCGGACGCTCGACGCGGATTCGTCGCTCAAGGACCTGCGGGTCGCTGTCGCTGCCATGCGGCGTGAGGCGAGAAAGCATCTCGAGTGAGACAGTCGTCAGCCCGGCTCAGCGGCGGTGGGCCGCCGTCAGAACATCATGCGGGTGGATTCTCGCGACAATCCACCCACTCCACAGGGACGCGGCTGGTGCTCCCGTCGGTGGGCGGGAATGTCAACCTGATGTTCGGAGCGGGTGTCACGTCGACGCAGCCGCGGGAGGCGGCGGGTTGGTCGGGGACGCGGGTGGCCATAGTTCCCACTTGTTGGCGTTGCCGCGGCGCACGATCGCGTCGGGGTGGGCGGTGTGGAGCTCGGCGAGCCGGGTCAGGATCTGGTCGAGGGGCAGCCCGGAGGGGATGACCGCGATCGGCTGGGGCTTGGGCTGCTTCGGGGCAGCGGGCCTTTTACGGAACTCTTTGAGCCATTCGCGGGTCTCCCGCCGGTGTTCGGCTTCTTCGGGCCACTGGTGGCAGGGGCCGGTGGGGAGCACGAGTGTGTAAGGGCCCTCGTGCCAGCTGGAGGGTTTCTCGCATTCCGAGCACATGTCGGCGACGTCGGGTTCGCTGATGGCTTCCAGCGCGGTGAGCTCTTGTTGTTCGTAGGCGATCGTGCCGCGTAGCTCGGAGCGCTGGGCCCGGTCGGTGCTGGCGTCGTGCCGGATGCGCAGACCGGTGATGAGGTCACGAAGCCGGGTGATGCCCTGGTGTCGCCAGTGGCGGAAACCGTCGAGGTTGAGCTCGCGGTGGTCGCTGGGGAGGCGGCCGTGGCTGTCGATGACGGTTTCGGGATCACCGACCGTCTGTGCCAGCTGATCGACCCGTTCGTCAAGCTCGGCGAGGCGGGTCTGGCAGCGGGTGATCTCGTCGGCGCGCTGAGCCGGATCCATCAGGGGTGTCCAGGATCGGTCGCGGAGACCGTCGAGGTGGCTGATCACCGAACGGAGCCGGGACTGCTGTTCGAGCAGCGCGAGCCGGGTCTGATGCCGCTCGGGATCGTAGCTGGGGATGCGTGCGAGTCGGTTCTGTTCGTCGCGGCGGTGTTCCTGGTCGAGGCGGGTGCGGGTTTCTTCCCTCAGGGCGGGGAGGTCGTCGGCGGTCCACATGCGGAAACCTGGTTCAGCGCGGTGCCACTGCTCGAACACGAGGTTCGCGGCGCGCAGCTCGTCCTCGCGTTCGGCACGTTGCCACGGGTTCCAGGTGTCGGTGACGATCTCGCAGACGGTGGCGCGGGCCTGGAGGAATTGCGCGAAGGTGACGGTGGTGCCGGGTTCGGGTTTCCACAGCAGCCCGTCGTGGTCGATGGGTGTGCCGTCCCAGCCGCTGGGGTGCGCGGGGCCGGCGAGGTGGGCCGCTGTGTCGTCACCACGCCGCGGGCGGACCTGCTGTGGTGGGGACGGTGGTGTCTGGCGGGTCATTCGGCGAAGTGTCAGGTGAGTCCGCTGTGGGTGTCGTTGAGGGTGGCGACGCATTCACGAGGTGTGCCTGATTCAAGGACGATGTGGTCGTCGCCAGTGCGGTAGGTCAGGATGCGGCCTTGGTTGGTGAGGTCAATCGCGGTGAGGGGCATGCTGCGCACCCGGTCGCCGTCCTCGTCGCGGGTGGCGGTGTAGAGCTGGTGCACGGCGTCACGCGGCGCGGCGAGCACACCCGTGAGGTAGTCGACGTCGCGAGTGTCGACGGGCTCGGCCAGAGGGTTGGCGGGCGCGGCGTTCGGATTCTCAACCAGGTTCCGCGGGACGCTGACGGATCGGACGCTGGCCGGGGGAACGTCCGGGAGGGCGTCGAGCAGGCTCGTGGCCGGCCATTTAGTGGGTATCGGCTCAAGGAGCACGGTGTCGCGGTCGACCACAACACGCACAGCGTCGTCGGTGCCGCGCACAGCGATCAGGATGCCGTAGGTGGTGCCGTCGCGAAACTCGTTCCAGCAGTAGTACTCGCTGTGCGCGCCGTCAATGGTCTGGAGTGTGGTGGTCCACAACGAGTTGAGGCGGCCGTTGCGGGCGAGTTTGAGTGTGGTGAGTAGTTCCATGGTGCGGGTGTCGAGCGACCGGCGGGCGTCGTCGGTCATCCAGTAGGTGATGTTGGTGCCGATGACGGGGTGCGGGTCGGCCAGGTCGAGCATGCCCCAGGCGGTGACGAACGCGAGTTTGGGCAGCACGATGGGGTGTTCGATCACTGCCACGGCGGTCGCGGTTTCGTGACGAGGCCGCGTTGCGACAATGGCATGGGTATGATGTGCATATCGACCGTTCTGGCGAAGGTTCGGAAGATGAAGTGGTAAAAACAAACCCCCGTTGACGCGGGGGTTTGTTCCTGTTACGCGCCGATAGTTGGCGGTGCCACCGGGAATCCGGTCACCGGATCAATCGTGCGTTCCTCGTCAGTGAAAAGACTGTCGTCATCGAGCCCGTATTTACGGCGGTGTTCGGCGTCTTCTTCGCTCTCGCCCTTACGCGCACCGGGTGCCATCCCGCCCGGTCCACCGGTCAGACGGCTGCCCGCACGTCCGCTCGCACCGGGGCCGCCGCGCAAGCCGGGTTCCTCGATAGGTCCGCGGACACCGGTCTGTTTTCCGCCAGGCAGCCCGCCGCCGCTTCGACCGGCACCGTCTACTCCCTTGCCCGCACCGGGACCGTCGAGATAGCCGACACCACCGACGTAGGGCGTCGGGTTGCTCCCGGAGCCGGGACCCGCGCCAGGGGTGATGCCCCCTGGAAAGAAGTTGCTGCCAGGCGGGAAATTCCCTGGGGTCGAGCCGGGCGGCACGTATGCCGCTGCCCTGGTGTTGTCGCCGAGACCGCCGGGGGTGTTGTGTTGCGGGAATCCACCGGTGCCGCTGGTGTCGTGTCCCCCCGGCTGCACCGTGCTCGGCGGCGGGGTGACCCCAGGCGGGGTGATGGTCGAGGTGTTGTGGTCCTGCCCGGAGGTGTCTTGTCGGCCGAACTGCTGATCGCGGCCTTTACCGGGTGGCGGGGGCGAAACGGGTGAGGGCGCGAGGGAGGCGTCGCCGCCGTTGTAGGCACCCAACTGGCCGTGATCAACGTCGAGCTTGGAGATGCTGTTGTTGGCCATGTCGGCGTAGGCGTTGTATTTTTCGAGGTTTTCTTTCGCGGTCGCGTTCCAGGCGTTGATCTGTTTCTCGGTGTCGGTGTTCCACGGGCTCGCCTTGTCGAAAAACCCTTTTTCCGGGGGCGGGTTCTGCATCGGGACGAGTTGCCGTTGGGTGTAGTCGTAGTGCTCAGCCACCCCCACGACTTCGCCACCGTTGCCGCGGTAGGTCCCGGCCGCTTTCTGGGAGACCGAGAGCAGCGGCGACATGCGGGCGAGGGCGACTTCGGAGCTGGGGCCGGTCCACGCGTTCTGCAGGGTGGAGATGACGTCGGTGACTTTGGTGTGGAGTTGGTCGTGGGCATTCGCAAGCTCGTCTGCAGCTTGTGCGCCTTCACGCCACCCATTGGAGCCTTTGCCGTTGAGCATCGCGAGGACAGCTTGGTCGATCGGCATGGCCTGTGCGCCGCCGCCACCGAAGGTGTCGCGGACCCATCCCAGGGCGTCTTTCCCGGCGTCAACGACCGCATCCCCGGCTTTGCCGAGTGCTTTGCCCGCTGCTTTGGCGGCTGACTTGACCGCATGACCGAGGTCGTCAAAAAGCCCCATCACGCACCCGCTTTCGCCCGCAACGTGGTCAAGACCAGTTCAGCGATGCCGGGGACCACTTCGCACGGGTCACTGACACCGACCTTGGTGCGGCCGAGTGTGAGGTACACGTCTACTGAGAGGTCATCGGCTAGACCAATGGCGACATGACAGTAATCCTTGGGGACTGTGCCTTTTTCGCCTGCGTATGCCACAGCGGGGTATCCTTGGATTGCGGGTAGCACTTTCCATACCCCGGATTTGGGTTGCGTGTTTTGGTATACACCACTTAGGCCGGTGTGGGATTCGGAATCGTAAGCGACTAGGACTTGTCCGTTTGTTTTTGTGTTACTCCATGAGCATTTCGGTCCGATGCCAGGGATTGTGCCCGGTCGGAGTTCGGGATCAGGACCTACGGCTTGAGTGATTTGTTGCGGCGTGAGCGCACTAGCGCAGGGGTCACCGCTTAGAACAGAAGCGGGAAGCGGGCTCGTGACCTTGGGAGCGCCTGCGTATGGCAAGGCCGTTGTGCTGGGCTGCGTGGCTTCACTGGCCGGCGACGAGCTGCTACTCGGGGTGGGGCTGGGCGATCCCGCGCACGCGACGCTTCCCAACGCTACGGCGGCGAGGATCAGTACAACACTGGTGCGGCGCGTCATCCTGCGGCTCCTGTTTCTACCGAACCCTGTCCGGCTTTTGAAATATCGACAGCTGCCTCATGGTTCTGAGTCACTGTCCTACCCAGTGCCGCATTGAGGCGGTTACTCAATTCGGTAAGATACTGGATTTCGACTTCGATGTGGTCCGCACCGCAGTCAAACGCATACATCGCCCCTGAATCCGTGCTGACCAGACCTGCGTTGTACGCGACACTCGCTGGGTCCTCTGCCGGGGGTGTCACCTTTTTCAGGATCCCTGCTTGACCTCGAAGGTCCTCGAGGTCTCGGATGATGTTGTCGACTTTCTCGACCATCGCTTCGGCTTCGCCGCGGTCGAGGATGAAGCCTTGCGTGGGGAAAATGTTGGCTGCGAAAGACCCGGGTGAGCCGGGAGGCGCTGGGGGTGAGTCTCCGGCGATGGTGAAGCCGACGTCTGTCAACCACGGGTTGACCTGGCCATACGCGTGCGTCACGTCGCTCGTGATCCCCTCTGGTCCCTCACTCTGCCTGCGGTGCTGATCTGCGCGGCCGATCGGACCCGATAGGGAGGACTGTTCGGTCGCGCCTATCACCGTAGCGGATCAGTCACACTCTGATGAGAGGAATCGAGAAACCGCAGGTCAAAGAAGAGGACTTTCCCAAGGATTGACTACTAAACGTAGTTCCTGCAGGTCGACACACGGCGCGATCGACACAGCGCGTGACGGGATGTCTCTAACTGTGCAGATAAGTGACTACGAGTGGCGGTCAGGCGTCTCGGTCGCGGGTGGGCCAGTGCCAGCCCGCGGGCAGCGTCGACGGGTCCTGCCCGATCTCGCTGGCTGGCTCCCCGCCCTGGTCGGCGGCGCGGGTTTCCGCGGCCAGGCGTGCGGTGATGTCGGCGACGCGGGGGCGACCGGCTGCGTTCCGGGCACAGCGGTGATGGTTGTAGACGATGATCCCGACGACCCACGCCAGGGGCGGGGCGAGGACGAGCCCGGCGCACAGCAGTAGCCCGCCTCCGTTCACCCGTGTTCGCCTTCCGTCCGAGGAGGGGCCGAGGGGCGCGCACACCTGCACGGTGGTCGATACCCGCCCACCAGCTCCGCCGCTCGAAGCGGGCTGGTCGGTTGAGCGGGCAGAGCTCACCGTGAGACAGCGCGGCTCCCTCGGCCGGGGACGGCCCGACGTGGCGTCACCGCGTGGTGTGCCAGCGGGAACGGTGAAATCTCGTCGGGCCAGGACATGTGGGCGGCGGAAGGTTGCGACCGTCACCGACACCTAGTCACGGTGCCGGACTACGGGGATGCGGGAGAAGACGCGTGCGGGGTTCAGCTTGCCGCTTCAGCGCGACCGATCATGAGCCGTCGGTCGCACCGATCACCGTTTGTCTCTGCCGGTCGTTTCATTACGGGGCTCTCCTTGTCGTTGTCGAGCCTGTTTGATGTTCCGTATCTCAGTGATGAGGTTTGCCAGGTCATCGATTCCAGTGTCGTCGAGGTAGAGGGATCCGAGGGTTTCCCCTGCTTCACCTTGCAGGTGCAGGCGTAGTTCAACGTCTCCGCTGCCGTCGCGAGAGATGACGTGATGCCATCTGGCGTGATAGAAATCGGCGGAGGTTTCCAGTTTGATCCTCATGGGGTTGTCCTAGTCTTTCGTTGTGCGCGGCGGGAAACGTGTTTTTTCCGGTGGTACTGATGGCGGGTTCATCGTCGGGGTCTGGCCGGTCGAGAATGTCGAGAAGAATCTTGCCTTCTGTGAGGAATTTTTCGAGGGCGTCACGGGCGAAGATCAGTTCCGAGTTGGAGTGGGCAAATAAGCCGCTCACTCCTAACGAGAGCGTCGCCCACTCATCTCCAGGAGCTACCTTGCCTGAGATGGGGGTCGAGTCGTAGATGGTGAGATTGGTCGTGCTCGAGAGCTGTTCGTCCATGTCGATACCTTCTTTCGTTGCCAACAGTGTCGAAACAACTACTTTCACTCCGGTCTTAAATTCGTCATTTGCGCAGCTCGGGCGCGTATTTTGGGTAGCGTCTACCCCTGTTCGCATGCGATGCTGCGCACACTAAAATTCGGCGGGTGAACGTAATTGCGTTCTACAAAAACGTTTAGTAGCAAGCTTGCTTCCAGGAATTAGATTAGTGGCAAGTCTGCTTCTTTGTCACTCACCTGACAAGGTGATGTTTCGGCGTGGGGTTGACAGTTTGCATTTGTGGAATGAACTTGGGGAGAGAGTCAATGGCCACGCGTCTCACTGTTGAGCGTTGGCAGCTGGGTTTACTGCTGCAACGACTTAGAGAACAAGCCGGGGTTTCTCAACTGCACGCCGGCCGTCACATTGGCCACGACGACAGTCGTGTTAGTCGCGTGGAGCAGGGGTCCGCGACGTTGACCCTGGACAAGATCGAGGCACTTCTCGATCTGTACGGAGCCGAAAGTCACGAACGGCAAACAGCTCTCGCCCTGGGATCGGCGGCGCGGCAGCGAGCAAAACGACAAAAGGACGCTTCCTCGCTGCCGAACTCCTTCCAGAGATTTGCTGATTTAGAAGCCAATGCAAAGTAAATCTACGAATACGAAATAAACGTCGTGCCGGGCTTATTGCAGATCGCCGACTACGTGCGTGCACTGGTAAGCACGGCCGGCGCTGCATGGTGGAAGCCGGATGAGAGAGAGGTCGCCAACGAGGAACGCGCCGAGTTCCGATTGCAGTACCAAGAAAACACGTGGAACCCGAAGAAGCCTAAGCACTTCCACTTCATCATTGGCGAAGCGGCTCTCATCTCAGTCGTCGGCGATAGCACCGTCATGAAGCGCCAGCTCAGGCATCTTCTCTCGGTCGCATACGGTGAAAGAGCGACAATCCAAGTACTTCCCTTGAGTGTCAGCAACAATCCGGCCAGCAATGGAATAACCGTGCTGGACTTTGGTGATCTTGTTCCACCTGTGGGAATCGCTTCAGATGGCTACGGTTCCTTGTCGTTCTACACGGAGGAATCGGACACCTCGGCGATGATGAGAGTGTTTCGCATCCTCACGGAGCTATCGCTCACCCCCGAAGACAGCAAGCAGTTCATAGTTCAGAAACTTGCAGAGGCTTAGATCAGATGCCACGACGAGACGAATGGTTCAAAAGCAGTCGCAGCAGTGGAATAGACGCGAAATGCGTCGAGGTTTGCTTTCGGGACGGCGTTGAGGTGCGGGACTCAAAAGACCCAGGCGGACCTCAACTCACCGTATCGCCCGAGGTGTGGCAGGACTTCATCGCATCGGTGATGAGTCACGATGCGCTCGATGCGGTAGACGATGCCCAGACTGATAAGGCACCCATTCGAGCTGAGTGGAACACGCACCTGCCTGGAGCAACCTGGTTTGGCGTCCGCGGTCATTTAGAGTTCGCATTAGTGGTGTACCGCGATGCGACAACGTTTGCGGTGGTGCGGCAAGACGAACACGGCCCGCGTCTTCTGTTCACATCGGCGGAGTGGGTTACGTTCGTCTCAGGTGTCCGCGACGGCGAATTCATCTACCCGCGTTGAACAGCATTGGGTGTAGTTCGGCTGGAGTGAGGTGGACTGGTCTGTGACCTGCGGGTTTTCCGGCCCTGATCATGAGGAAGGGCTCCTTCCCGCTACGTTCTTAGGTGCTTACGCCAAGTACGTGGTCAAAGAAGG
>NZ_JAYMZS010000029.1:0-83292 GCF_035828755.1 Amycolatopsis sp. H20-H5
CCGACCACGGGTAGGGCCGGGGTCAGCCGTGGCGGCCGGTGTGCCAGGAGTGCCAGGCGTGGGCCTGGGCGTCGGTGAGGGAGGCGACCTGGTCGATCACCACGCGCAGGCGGGCGGCGTCGTCCGGGGCGGCGGCCCACAGCTGGGCGAAGATCGGGTCGAGGGGGTCCGGGGCCCGCGCGGTCAGCGCGGTGACGAGCTCGGCGAGCAGCTGACGCTGGCCGTCCTGCATCGCGAGCCGCCGCCGGTCGCTCATCACGTACCGCAGCGCAAGCGCCTTGAGCAGGGCGACCTCGCCCGCGACCTGCTCGCGCACCTCGAGCCGCGCGCCGTAGCGGCTGAGCGGGCCGTCGCCGTACGCCTGCCGGGTGCCGGTGACCGCGGCCGTGGCGAACCGCCCGACCAGCTCGCTGGTCAGCCGTTTCAGCGCGACCTGCGCGGCCAGCGAACCGTCGACGCCGGGACGGCCGAGCTCCGCGACCACCGGCAGGTCCAGCAGCTCCTTCGCCGCACCCTCCAAAGTGGACACCGACTGGGTCGAGAAGTGCTTGGCGGCGGCCTCCGCGACGGCGGCGCGCTCCTCCGGGTCGGCGAGCACGCGCAGCGAGATCCGGCCGGCGAGCACCCCGTCCTCGACGTCGTGCACCGAGTACGCCACGTCGTCGGCCCAGTCCATGATCTGCGATTCGAGACAGGTCGACCGGCCCGGCGCGCCCTCGCGCATCCACGCGAACACGGCGGTGTCGTCGGGGTAGACCCCGTACTTCGCCTGCCCCGGCAGGCGCGCCCACGGGTACTTCGTCGCCGCGTCCAGGCAGGCCCGCGTCAGGTTGAGCGCGGCGACCTGGCCGTCGGCGGCGATCACCTTCGGCTCCAGCCTGGTGAGGATCCGCAACGTCTGCGCGTTGCCCTCGAAACCGCCACACGCCTGCGCGACCTCGTCGAGCGCGCGCTCGCCGTTGTGCCCGAACGGCGGATGGCCGATGTCGTGCGCGAGACCGGCGGTGTCGACCAGGTCCGGGTCCGCGCCGAGCTCCTCGGCGATCCCCCTGCCGATCTGCGCGACCTCCAGCGAGTGCGTCAGCCGGGTGCGCGGGACACCGCTGACCTCGGCGCCCTCCCCCGGCCCGACCACCTGGGTCTTGCCCGCGAGACGCCGCAGCGCGGCCGAGTGCAGGACCCGTGCCCGGTCACGCGAGAACGCCGACCGCCCGTCCGCGCGCGCACCGTCGAGCACCGCGCCCTTGGCCGCTTCGGGCAGCAGGCGGGCCTTGTCGTGCTCGGTGTAGACGTCGCTCACCTGCACAGCTTAGGCGCGCGGCGGCCCTCAGGAGGTGAAGAAGAGGTCGAACAGGTCGTCCGCGGGCGTCTTGGTCAGCCGGTAGAACAGCAGCGCGCCGGTCTCCCGGACGATGTACTTGATCTGCGTCTCCCTGGCCTGCACGATCGGGCCGCTGTGGGTCGGCGAGGCCCAGGCCTCCAGCCCGAGGTCATCGGCCATGGTCCGCGCGCGGTACGAGTGCCACGGGTCGCTGACCAGCACCACGGTGTGCCAGCCCCGGTCGCGCACCTGCCCGGCGACAGCGCGCATGCTGCGCAGCGTGTCACTCCCCTCGCCCACGGCGAGCGTCGCGGAGACGGGCACCCCGCGCTTCTGCAGCCACAACGCGCCGGCCTCGGCCTCGGTGTAGTTGTCCTCGGCCTTCTTGCCGCCCGCGGTGACGATCGTGCTCGCGACCCCCGCCTCGTACAGCTGCTTCGCCTTGGCGAGCCGGGCCTGGAAGATCTCCGAGGGCCGCCCGTTGTACTGGGCCGCGCCGAGCACGACGATGACGTCGGCGTGCTCGCGGTCGTCGTCCCTGGCCACCTGCCACACGCGGAACGCGGTGCCGCCCACGACGAACAGCAGCAGCACCAGCGACCCGAACACGACCCGGCGCACCCAGCTCGCTCGCCCCGGTCTGGTCCGCTCGGTGCTGGTCACGCGGCCATCCTCCCACCACCGGCCGGAGGAGCCGTCGGGGCGCTCCCTACAACCAGCCGTGTTCTTCGGACAGGCGCACGGCCTCGGCACGGGTCCGCGCGCCCGTCTTCCCGATCGCGGAGGAAAGGTGGTTGCGCACGGTTCCCTCGGACAGGTGAAGAGCACGCGCGACGTCGGCGACCGTGCTGCCGTCCTTCGCCACCGCGAGGACGTCGTGCTCGCGCGCGGTGAGCGGGCTCGCCCCGGTCGCGAGCGATTCCGCGGCGAGCGCCGGGTCGACCACGCGGAGTCCACTGTGGACCCGGCGGACGGCGTCCACGAGCTGCTCCGGCGGTGCGTCCTTGACCACGAACCCGGACGCCCCGGCGGTCATCGCCCTGGCGAGGTAGCCGGGCCTGCCGAAGGTGGTGCAGATGATGATCCGGACCGACGGCAGCGCGCGGTGCAGTTCGGCCGCCGCTTCGAGCCCGTCCTTACCCGGCATCTGGACGTCCAGCAGCGCGATGTCCGGTTCGGACTCCTTCGCCGCCGCCAGCACCTCGTCGCCGGAACCGACCTGGGCGACGACCTCGATGTCGCTCTCCAGGTCGAGCACGGTGGCGAGCGCGCCCCGCACCATCGCCTGGTCGTCGGCGAGCAGCACCCGGATCACGCGAGACCCCCGGCGGGTTCCGCTCCGGAAACCGGGAGCTGCGCGGGCTGTCCCTCGACCTGGGGAACCTCGGCCCGCACCAGCAGCCCGCCCTTCGGCCGGACCGAGGCCACCACCGTGCCGCCGACCAGCTCCAGCCGCTCCGACAGACCTCGCAAACCGTTGCCCGGCAACACTTCCGCCGCACTCCCGTCGTCCTCGATCTCCAGCCAGGTCCGGCCGAACCGTACCTTCACCCTGGTCGCCCCGGAATGGCGGAGCACGTTCGTGACCGTCTCCCGCAGCACATAACCGAACGTCCGCTGCAGGTCCGGGCGCACGTTGTCGATCGCGTGCGGCAGGTCGGCGTCGATCTCCATGGCCCGCAACGCCGCCCGCGCCCCGGCCAGTTCGGCGGACAGCGAGACCTCGCGGTACTCCGACACCGTCGCCCTGATGTCGGACAGCGCGCTGCGGGACAGGCCCTCGACCTCGCGGATCTCCGTGATCGCTTTGCCCGTGTCACCCGAGGCCTCCAGCACGCGCCGGGCGAGCCCGGCCTTCACCGTGATCGTGGTGAGGCTGTGGCCGAGGATGTCGTGCAGGTCCCTGGCCATCCGCTCGCGTTCCCCGGCGACGGCGAGCGTCGCGATCTCCTTGTTGGCCGCGGTCAGCCGCCGCACCGCGCGGACCAGGCTCGCCAGGAGGAACATCGTGGCGGTGAGAGAAAGAATCGCGATCAGGTCACCCTTGCGCTCTTCGAAGCGGCCCGTCTCGATGACCCCGGCCAGGACGATCAGCAGCGCGAGGCCGTCGAAGATCAAGGCCCACGCCGGAGCCAGCGCGAACGCCAGCACCGCCGTCGCGTAGATCAGCACATACGGGTTCATGTCGAGCAGGAACGACAGCAGGACGCCGTCCGCGAGCATCAGCAGGCTGAACACCAAGGTCACGCGGCGCGAAGCCGGCGGCAGGAACAGCGGGAAGAGTGCGTAGCAGAGGTAGTAGAGCGCCGTGGCGGTCAGGAAAACCAGCTTGATCCCCAGCCCGTCGCCGTTCGCGACGACGCTCTGGACGGCGGGCACCAGCATCGGCAGCATGAACAACGTGCCACAGACCAGCCAGCCGATCGGGTTCTCCCGCGGGCCGGACGAATCGGGGGGCATGCCCTGCCACCAGACCGACTTGCTGTTCAGCCCGACCTCCGGCTGGCCAGGATAGTCCTGCTCCACCACGTCACCTCCCGTCCGGCTCAAACCCGAGCACTGTCCTTACGGTAACGCTTGATCATCAGCGCCCCCAGCACCACGGTGAACACGGCGAGCGCGCCCGCCGCCGACGCGAAGCTCACCGTCATCTCGTCGGTGACCACCGGCCGCACCAGCTGGGTCAGCCAGTACGTCGGCGTCACCTGCGCCACGGTGTGCATCCAGGCAGGCATCCCCTCGATCGGGATCCAAAGACCGCCGAGGAAACCCATGCCCATCATGGTCAGCATGCTGACCGGCTGCATCGACTCCGGCGTGCCGAACTGGCCGATCAGCAGCCCGAGCAGCACGAGCGGGATGGCGCCCAGCCAGATCCCGGCGATGATCCGCGCCCAGCCCGACGGGTCGATATGCACGTGCTCGACGAAGATCGCGACGACCGGCACGATGATGAGCGCGGGCAGCCCGACCAACATGGACGAAACGGCCTTGCCGCCGAGGTAGCCGGGGCCGCTCAGCGGGGTCAGCCGCAGCTGCCGCTGCCAGCCGCTGGAGCGCTCGATCGCCAGTTTCGTCCCGGCGGTCATCGCCGCGGCGAACGTGCCGAAGGCCATCATGTTGACCATGAGGACCTTGACCGTCGCATCGTGGTCCGGGGCACCGGCCTTGACGAAAACGCTGGCCTGCAAAAGGAACATCAGCACCGGGAAGGCGACGGCGAAGAGCACGAACCGCGGCGAGCGGAAGCTGCGCCGGGTCTCGGTCACCAGATAGGCGGGATTCATCGGCCGGTCTCCTCGGTGTTTTCTTCTGAGGTAAGGGAAAGGAACGCGCCTTCGAGGCCGACCGCGCTGATCTCGATGTCGCGCGCGCCGGGGACGGCGGCCAGCAGCGCGCGGAGGGTGGCGTCGGAATCGGCGCTGGAGAGCACGGCGCGGTCGCCGCGGAGTTCGTAGCCGGTGACCGCGGGCAGCCCCGCGATCACCGGCTCCGTCACCCCGGGCAGGACCGCCCGGACCGTGCGTCCCCCTGCCAGCGCACGGACCTCGGCGACCGAGCCGTCGGCGACGACCCGGCCGGACCGCATCAGCACCACGCGGTCCGCGAACTCCTCGGCCTCTTCGAGGTAGTGGGTCGCGAACAGCACCGTGCGGCCGGAGTTGGTGAACTCGTACATCGACTTCCAGAATTCCCGCCGCGTGCCGACGTCCATCGCCGCGGTCGGCTCGTCGAGCACGAGCAGATCGGGATCGCTGACCAGCGCGACGGCGAACCGCACCCGCTGCTTCTGCCCGCCGGACAGCTTGGTGGATCGCCGAACCCCCAGGTCCGCGATCCCCGCCCGGCGCAGCGCCTCGCCGACCGGCATCGGCTTGTGGTGCAGCGACGCCACCATGCCGACCATCTCGGCGACGGTCATGTCATCCAGCAGCGCTCCACCCTGCAGCATGGCGCCGATCGCCCCCTCGGCGACCGCGGCAGCGGGGGTGGAACCGAACACCGAGACGGTGCCGGAATCAGGTCTGGTGAGCCCGAGGATCATGTCGACGGTGGTGGACTTGCCGGCGCCGTTGGGGCCGAGCAGCGCGACGACCTCGCCAGGCGCGATGGTCAGGTCCACCCCGTCGACGGCGCGGACGTCGCCGTAGTGCTTGCGCAACCCGGTGAGGTGCACGGCCGCCCCCGCGGCCACTCCCGTTTCCCGGGGCTGGGTCTGTGTCTTGTGCATACCCGAAGCCTGCCGCCCGGCGGGCGTCCATCCGCAGGCCGAGCGTCACGACCTGGGGGTGACAGGTGTCAGGGGTGGTGGGCCCCCGATGTCATGAAAGGGTCTTTCAGGGCAATTTTTGCCCTGAAAGACCCTTTCATGACACTTGAGAGGCGGGAGCCGAGGCTCAGGCGCCGATCAGCCGCCCCGCCAGGTAGGACTCGAGCTGGTCGATGGAGACGCGCTCCTGGGCCATCGAGTCACGCTCGCGGACGGTGACCGCGTGGTCGTTGAGCGAGTCGAAGTCGACCGTCACGCAGTAGGGCGTGCCGATCTCGTCCTGACGCCGGTAGCGGCGGCCGATCGCGCCGGAGTCGTCGAAGTCGACGTTCCAGTGCTTGCGCAGGGCCGAAGCGACGTCCCTGGCCTTCGGGGTGAGGTCCGCGTTGCGGGACAGCGGGAGCACGGCGACCTTGAACGGCGCGAGCCGGTAGTCGAGCTTCAGCACCGCGCGGGTGTCGACGCCGCCCTTGGCGTTCGGCACCTCTTCCTCTTCGTACGCGTCGATGAGGAAGGCCATCATCGAGCGGCCGACACCGGCGGCGGGCTCGATCACGAACGGGCGGAACCGCTGTTTGGTCGCCTGGTCGAAGAACGACAGGTCGACACCCGAGTGGTTCGAGTGCGTGGTGAGGTCGAAGTCGGTGCGGTTCGCGACGCCCTCGAGCTCGCCCCACTCCTGGCCCGCGTTGAACGAGAAGCGGTACTCGATGTCGACGGTCCGCTTCGCGTAGTGTGCGAGCTTGTCCTTCGGGTGCTCGTAGTGGCGCAGGTTCTCCGGCTTGAGGCCGAGGTCCTTGTACCACTCGGTGCGCGTGTCGATCCAGTACTGGTGCCAGGTCTCGTCCTCGCCCGGCTCGACGAAGAACTCCATCTCCATCTGCTCGAACTCACGCGTGCGGAAGATGAAGTTGCCCGGCGTGATCTCGTTGCGGAAGGACTTGCCGATCTGGCCGATGCCGAACGGCGGCTTCTTGCGCGACGCGGTCTGCACGTTGAGGAAGTTGATGAAGATGCCCTGCGCGGTCTCCGGCCGGAGATAGTGCAGGCCCTCCTCCGACTCGACCGCGCCGAGGTGGGTCTTCAGCATCATCTCGAACGGACGCGGCACCGTGTACTCGCCACGGGTGCCGCAGTTCGGGCACGGCACCTCGGACAGGTCGTCCTCGAGGACGGTCTTGCCAGTGCGCGCCGAGAACTCCTCGGCGAGCTGGTCGGCACGGAAGCGCTTGTGACACGAGAGACACTCGACGAGCAGGTCGGTGAAGGCGCCCACGTGGCCGGACGCGACCCACACCTGGCGCGGCAGGATCACCGACGAGTCGAGGCCGACGACGTCGTCGCGGCCCTGGACGGTCGACTTCCACCACTGGCGCTTGATGTTGTCCTTGAGCTCGACCCCGAGCGGCCCGTAGTCCCACGCCGACTTGGTGCCGCCGTAGATCTCTCCGCAAGGGAAGACGAAACCACGGCGCTTGCAGAGGCTGACTACTGTTTCAATGGTTTTGGCGGGCACTCCACGCTCCGAAGCATGCGGGGACGGTTATTCGGACTGAGGGTTAACACTATCCGGCAGGCTCCGCAGCGCTTCGGGCGAGGTAAGCGAATGTCAAGGGTGCGACACGAGTGAAGCCGTGACGATCCGGTTGTCCTCGTAACCCTCGGTGCCGCCGACGTAGTCGCCACCACAGGTGACGAGTACCAGCCGCGGGTCGCCGTCCGGCCCGAACAGCTTGTCCGCCTGGCCGGCGAGCTGGTCCTTGTGGACGGTGACGACGTCGGAGATCCGGTACACCCAGCGGCCGCCGCCGGCGTCTGCGACGGTGACGTCCTGACCGGCCTTGAGCCGCCACAACTCGTCGAACGGGCCCCTCTTGCCCTTCCAGTTCACGTGCCCGGAGAACAGCGCGGCGCCGTGCGCGGCACCGAGTTTCTCGCCCCACCAGGCCGCCTCGCCGAGCCCCTGCGGGATGGGCAGCGTGCCGTCGCCGGTCAGCTCCTGGTACACCAGTTTCGCCGTGCCACCACCGGGAAGGGTGACCGTGCCCGGGTCCCGCTCGGCCGATCCGGCGGGCGCGTCGGCCTGCGTCGCCGAGGCCTCCTGTGAGGTGGAATCCGCCGCGGAGACGACGGAATCATCCTTTCCGGTGAATACCAGCAGCACCGCGACGAGCGCGGCGACCACGAGGACCCCGGCTCCGGTGAGGATCCAGCGCAGACCGGACCCCCGCGAGGGCGCTCCGCGGCCGGGCTGCGTGCCTTCGAACTGCTCCACCATCAGGGCGTACTCCTTCGTTCCACGTCTGCGGGCACCGCTAGGCACGCCGCGAACGGGCGACGAGGTTGCACCGAATGTCCGGTGCGGTCAGCGGGGGCCGGACACCGGGACGGCGGTGACGATCCGGTTGTCCCGGTAGCCGTCGGTGCCGCCGAGGTAGTCGCCGCCGCAGGTCACCAGCACGAGCCGGGGCGGGCCGTCCAGGCCGAACAGCTGTGCCGCCCGTGCGGGGAGCTCGTCCTTGTGCACCGTGACGAGGTCGCTGACGCGGTAGACCCACTGGCCGCCCTTGGCGTCGGCGACGGTGATGTCCTGGCCCGCCCGCATACTCCACAGCTCGTCGAACGGACCTTTCGCGCCAGCCCAGTTGACGTGCCCGGACAGCAAGGTGACGCCGTGGTCGGAGCCGAGCTTCTCGCCCCACCAGGCGGCGTCGCCGAGCCCGCGCGGGATCGGCAGCACGCCGGTGGAGGTGACCTCGGAGCGCACGAGCCGGGCGGAGCCGCCGCCGGGCAGGAGCACGGTGCCCGGCCGCTGGCCGAGGGCGGAGTCCGCGGGCAGCGCGACCGGGGCGCCGTCCTCACCGGGCAGCGCCGCGGGACCGTCGGCGGCGATCGCGGACGGCGTGGCCGCCGGATCGGCGGGCACCCAGGTCAGCACGATGATGCCCGCCGCGACGGCGAGGGTGGCCACCGCGGCCGAGAGTCCGGCCAGCCAGGTGCGCAGCACCGGCTACCGCCGCCGGACGGACCCGCGACGCCGGTACAGCAGCATCGCGACCGCGGCGAACAAAGCGCCGCCACCCAGCAGGCCCAGCCCGAGCGGAATCCGGGACGACGACTGCTCGGCGGGCGGCGGGAAAACGCCCGCCGGGACCTTCATCGGGGCCGCGGGCTGGTCCACCGCAGTGGTGTCGCCGCTGGCGGCGCCCGCGGCCTTGGCCGCGAATCCCTTCGGCAGCGAGCAGCTGACCCCGCCCAGCACGATGGCCACCCGCACGTCCCGCAGGTCCTTGTTGTTCGCGTCCCGGACGTGGGTGACGACGTCGACGCGCCAGCCCGCCGCGACCGTGACGCCGCCGTCGCGCCAGCCGTCCTGGCGGATCAGCTGGTCGAACGCGGTCACCTTGGTCAGGGTGAGGTCCGAGGTGGTGGTGTCCTTGCTGGTCCCGGCGACGTCGACGGCCGGGCCGAGCTTGACGCCCTTCACCTGCAGCCCGGCGTTGCCCGCCGGCACGGTGACCGGGCTGAGGACGTCCCCGGCGGCGCGGATCCAGACCTTGCTCGCGACCGACGAAGCCGAGGTGCGGTTCGTCGCGGAGCAGTCGACCGAGGTCTTGGCGCCCTGCAGCACGAGCACGGTGTTGTCGAGCGGTTTCGCGCCGCCGCGGGCGTTGTCGAGCAGCGCGTAGTTGGTTTCGGCGACGGCGGTGGGGACCGTGGTCGCCTGCAGGGCGGCGACGACGTTGTGGTCCCTGCTCGCGACACCGGCGGGGAACGCGCTCTGCGCCTGGGCGGAGAACCTGCCCAGGCTCAGCTCGTAGTGGCCGCCGAAGGCGCCCTTCTCCCCGGAGTCCTTCGGCACGGTGGTGCGGTCGGCGGACAGCTTGGACTGGCCGGGGCTGAGCGGCGAGCGCTGGGTTTCGGTGATGACGCTGCCGCCGCCGTCGACCTTCGCCGAGGCGACGTTGGCGAAGGACACCGGGCCGCTCTTCTCGTCCACCGGTTGCACGACCTGGGCGGACGCCGTGCCGGGGACGGCCACGAGGGCGCCGACGGCGCCGATCAGTGCCAGCTTGGTCACGAAACGAGTCATGCTCTCCCTCTGCTCCCCGACAACCGCGCCCTTGGAATCGCCGAGTCAACCTTGCACCGTTCGTGACAAGTTGCGAAGCGCTCTGGGCGATTCCTCACGAACTCACCCGAATGGAGTAGTAACGCCCGGCGAACCCGGACCGGGACCGGCGACGCCGACCCGTTGGCCGGGGAACACCTAGGATGGGCGGTGGTGTTATCGGGAATGACTTCGAGATTCATGGTTGAAACGACAGGCACGGAGGCGGTTATGGCGACGGTGATCCCGGGCGCGACCACGTCCGAACTCGCGGATGTGGCGGAACCGCATTCGCCGGGCCGCCCGCCGATCGCCCCCGGCCCGCCCGCGGCCGCGTTGATCGACGCGGGTGATCTGCTGCGAGCGCTGGCCGCGCCGGTCCGCATCGCGATCGTGCTGCAGCTGCGTGACGCGGACCGCTGTGTGCACGAGCTGGTGGACGCGCTGGACGTGGCCCAGCCCCTGATCAGCCAGCATTTGCGGGTCCTCAAGACGGCGGGTGTCGTCCACGGCGAGCGCCGCGGCCGAGAGGTGGTCTACCGCCTGGTGGACGAGCACCTGTCCCACATAGTCGTAGACGCGGTAGCCCACGTCCAGGAGGGGAAATGACGATGAGCTCAGCAGTGCCGGCGGCCCGGAGCTCAGCCCCGGTCCCAGGTCGCCGCTCGACGAAACAGCGCACGGCGGTGGTGGAACTCCTCAACGAGATCGACGACTTCCGCTCGGCCCAGGAGCTCCACGACGAGCTCCGCAAACGTGGCGACGGCATCGGCCTCACCACGGTCTACCGGACCCTGCAGTCGTTGGCGGAGGCCGACGAAATAGACGTCCTCCGCACCGCGTCGGGTGAAGCGATCTACCGTCGCTGTTCCTCCCACCACCACCATCACCTGGTCTGCCGCCTCTGCGGCCGCACGGTGGAGGTGGAGGGCCCAGCAGTAGAGCGCTGGGCGGAGAAAACAGCAGCAGAGCACAACTTCACCCAAATAACCCACACGGTAGAAATAGTAGGAACCTGCAACGCCCACTAAAAAACCAAAGCCCCTGAAGGCCACCATCACGGCGTAAAACGCCGTGATGGTGGCCTTCAGGGACAGTAAAACCCGAGCCCGACACGCACCACTAAAACCCCACCACCGCCGTGGTCCGGGACCACAGCGTCTCCGCGAGCCCCGCGAGCGGAGACTTCACCGCCGCGCGCCCTCTTTCAGGCCCGCCAGGGCCTCCCAACTCGCGACGGCAGGTCGCCCCCTAAAAGCAAAAGCCGCACTTACGCACGGTGCCAGGGGCGACCTGGCGGCGCGAGTTTGTAAGCGCGCTGGCCAAAAAACACAGGCTTCTAACCGCACCTCAGGACCCAACCAAAAACCCGCACCGCCGCTCAGTGCCAGGAGCGACCTGGCGGCGCGTGTGAGCACGCTGGCCAAAAAAACTAATACTCATAGGGGTCCTTAGGTGCCCCCACTCCACGCAGGGTAACGGGAGCCAAGTCCGGCGTGTAGCTGTTCCCTTTGGTCGCGCTCCCGGGCACCACCTGCCCGGTAACCTCGACCCAGGCATCCGAAGCGAACCGATCCGCGCTTCCCCCGGTCAACCGGACTGTCACCGGGAAAGCGTCAGCCGCACAACAACTGATCACCATCCGGGCGAGCAATGTCTGCCCGTCGGTATGCACGACGAACCCGGACAGTGAAACTGTCCGGCCGTTCAAGGTCCCGTTCCGATCCCACCCGGCCCGGCTGACGAACTCGTTGACCGCCAAGGGCACCACATCTCCCGGCGGCAGTGGCGGAAACGCCGCGGCGTCGGCCGCGACCGCGCTCTGCGGTGCCCTGGCCCCGGTCCGGGTGACGGAATCCGCGCCCAGCGCGGGTGGTGCCACCAAGAAGACCGCGAGCACGGGCACCATCAGCAGCCAGGCCGACCGCACCCGATGCTGATGGCCGTGTCCATCGTCCACATCGGACTTCCGGGTCCCCCGCAGGTCCCGCAGGATCGCGACGACGCCCAGCACGAGCATCACCACCCCACCGGCGATGATCCATGGCTGCTGCGAAGGCTTCACGTAGCGCAGGTAGTCCCCGTTGATGGCGATCTTCAGCAGCGCGCCGCCGAGCAGGATCAGCAGGATGTTCTGGGTCTCGCGTTTCACGCGCCGCCTCCGAGTACCAGCACACCGGCGAGCACGCCGCAGGTGATCGCGACCACGAACGTCACCGGCGCGAACCGCACGGCGAACGACTTGCCGAACGTCCCGGCCTGCAACGCGAACAGTTTGACGTCGATGGCCGGGCCGACCACCAGGAACACCAGTTTCGGCAGCATCGGCAGTGCGGACAGCGAGGCGGCGACGAACGCGTCGGCCTCGCTGCACAGGGCCAGCACCACCGCGAGCGCCGCCATCACCAGCACCCCGAGGACGATCTGGTCGCCGAGCACGCCGAACCACTTCGCGGGCACCAGCACGCCCAGCGCGGAGGAGATCAGCGCACCGAGCACCAGGAAGCCCCCGGCCTCGACGAGGTCCGTGCGGGCCGTCTCGGCGAAGGTCTTCCACCGCGCGCCGCTCTGGACCTCCGGCAGCCGTCGCAGCGCCCGTTCGGTGATCCATTCGAGCTTGCCCCACTTCGCCCACAGCCAGCCCATCACCATCGCGGTGGCGAGCGAGCCGAGGAAGCGCGCGAGCACCATCTCGGGTTTGCCGGGGAACGCGACGGCTGTCGCGACCAGGACGACCGGGTTCACCGCGGGCGCGGCGAGCAGGAAGGTCAGCGCCGCGGCCGGGGCGACGCCTTGGCCCATCAGCCTGCGGGCCACCGGCACCGACGCGCATTCGCAGCCCGGCAGGGCGACGCCCGCGAGCCCGGCGACGCCGACAGCGGCACCGGCTCGGCGTGGCAGCACCCGTTCCAGCACGCGGGCGGGCACGAACGCGGCGATCGCGCCGCTGATCAGAACGCCCAGCACCAGAAAGGGCAGCGCCTGCACGCAGACGGCGACGAACACCGTCGATCCGGTGCGCAGCGCCGGGACGTCGAAAACCCGCTGGAGCCAGCCCTGGGCCAGGATCGCGATGAGCAGGATCGCGCAGAGCACCTCGACCGAGGTGACCTTGAACCGGCGCCGGGATCCCCGCGGCCGGGATTCCAGGTTCTCCTCGGCGGCGTTACCGGAAATGGTTTCCACCCGGGTGATGATGCCAGGTGGGTCTCATCCGGGTCACGGCCGGACACCGCGCGACCGGTACGTCTCGTACGGTTTGCCGGTAACTATTCGGTCTCGGCGTCCGTTTCGCCGGGCACGAGCCCGAGCAGATCCGTCCGGAGCTGCGACGCGGTCGACACGACCAGCATCAGCAGGGTGCCCAGCGGCGTCGGGTCCATACCCTCGGCCGGGAACGCGTAGCGCAGGGTGATGTCGAGCCCGCGATCGGTGTGGACCACGCCGAGGGTGCCGAACAGGCCCTGGCCGGCCCGCTCGGCGGCCGAGGTGGCGATCGACGGGTCGTCGGGCAGGTCCCAGGCCACCACGCAGGTGAGGCTCAGCACGGTGAGGCCCTCGGCGAGCCTGGTCGCCTGGATGACGCAGGGGACGTCGGCGTGGGAAAACGTCAGCGCCCCGTCGTCGTCGACGTGGACCTCGAGATAGCGCTCCAGCGCTTCCCTCGCGGCTGTCAGCAGAGCCGCGGTCTCCGCCGCCTCGGTCGTGCTCATCACTGGCCTCCGGTCGCCGCTTCGGCGTCGTGTGCTCGGGCGGCCGCGGCGTCGATCGCCGCGCCGAAACGCCTGTCGCGCTTGGCGAATTCGAGGCAGGCGCGCCACAGGTGCGTCCGGTCGAAGTCGGGGAAGAGGGTGTCCTGGAAGACCAGCTCGGCGTAAGCGGACTGCCACAGCATGAAGTTCGAGGTCCGCTGCTCGCCGGAGGGCCGCAGGAACAGGTCCACGTCCGGCATGTCGGGCTGGTAGAGGTACTTCGCGATCGTGCGCTCGCTGATCTTCTCCGGGCTCAGCTTGCCCTCGGCCACGTCGCGGGCCATCCGGGTCATCGCGTCGGCCAGTTCGGCGCGGCCGCCGTAGTTGACGCACATGGTCATGTTGAGCGCGGTGTTGTCCTTGGTCTTCTCTTCGGCGACCTGGAGTTCCTTGATCACGCTGGCCCACAGCTTCGGGCGGCGGCCCGCCCAGCGGATGCGCACGCCGATCGAGCCGAGGTAGTCGACCTGGCGGCGGATGGTGTCCCGGTTGAAGCCCATCAGGAACCGGACCTCTTCGGGGCTGCGCTTCCAGTTCTCGGTGGAGAACGCGTACACCGAGAGCCATTTGACGCCGAGCTCGACCGCGCCGCTGGCGACGTCGATCATCACCGCTTCGCCGCGCTTGTGGCCCTCGATCCGCGGCAGGCCGCGCTGGTTGGCCCAGCGGCCGTTGCCGTCCATGACCAGCGCCACGTGCTTCGGCAGCAGCTCCTTCGGGATCTCCGGCGGCTTTGCCCCGGACGGGTGAACGTCGGGCGCACGCAGCTCGAACCGCGACGCTTTTTGTTCCCGTCCCCTGCGCAACACTGGAGTGCCTCCCTGATGGGTGAATCCGATCTTCCGACCCTACTGGGCCGTTTCGGGACGGGCGGGAACGGCCTCCCGCGCACGCCGTTCGACCAGGGGAAGCGATCGGAGTTGCCGTTCCAGGTGCCACTGCAGATGCGCGGCGACGAGCCCGGAGGCATCGCGGCGGGAATGCTGGAGCGAGGCCTCCGCGACTGGCCATTCGCCCTGCATGAGGGCGTCGAGCAGGGTCAGGACCTCGGGTGCCGGATGCACGCAGCCGGGCACGCGGCAGTCCTGGCACATCGAGCCGCCCGCGGAGACGCTGAACGCTTTGTGCGGCCCTGGCAGGCCGCAGCGGGCGCATTCGGTGATCGCGGGCGCCCAGCCCGCGTAGGACATGGCGCGCAGGAAGAAGGCGTCCAAGACGAGGGAGGCGTCCCGTTCGCCGCCGGCCAGCGCGCGCAGCGCCCCGACGACGAGGAGGTACAGCTTGAGGACCGGCTCGCCCTCTTCGGCGGACAACCGGTCGGCGGTCTCCGCGATCGCGGAACCCGCGGTGTAGCGCTGGTAGTCGGCGACCAGCTGCACCTGGAAGGCGTCGACGGTCTCGACCTGGGTGATCACGTCGAGCGTGCGGCCCGTGTAGAACTGCAAGTCGACGTGCCCGAACGGCTCCAGCCGCGCACCAAACCTCGAGGAAGTGCGGCGGACACCCTTCGCGACGGCACGGACCTTGCCGTGCCGCCGCGTTAACAGGGTGACGATCCTGTCGGCTTCACCGAGTTTGTGCGTCCGCAATACCACTCCGGTGTCGCGATAGAGGTTCACCACCCCGTCATCGTCCCACCATCGGGCGACAACGGCGCGCGGCGACCCGGCTTCAGCAGTAGCTGCCGTAACAGGAGCTGTACGTGCTCACCGCGGTGGCGGCGACGATGATCCACACGATGCTGAAGACACAGCTGATGCCGCCGACGATCGAAGCGATCAGGCAGAGCGTCTTCGTGGTGCGCGAGGCCTGCTCGGCCATCGCGTAGTTGCCCTGCATCTTGTAGGTCTTGACCTCGTTGGACTTGATGATCGCGAAGATCGCCAAGATCCAGAAGAGGAAGATGCAGCCGATCGCCCAGCCCTTGTAGTCCTTGATGGCGTTGATGTCGCCGCCACCGCCGTAACCACCCGGCTGCCCATAGGGCGCGGGCTGGCCGTAGGGCGCGGGAACGGCGCCATACGCCGGCATGCCACCGGAAGGCGGGCCGTAGCCGGGCGGGGGCTGCTGGCCGTAAGGCGGCTGTCCCGGCGGCGGCTGCTGGCCGTAGGGCTGCTGCCCGGACGGCTGCTGACCGTGAGGCGGCTGCTGCCCATAGGGATTGGTCATGACGTGTTCCCCAATTTTCGTGTTCTTCCGGCGAGCCTGTCCCGCCGGTTACCGGAAAAGCGTGCGGGCCGGACCTACTGCTGCTGCTGGTTCGGCGGGATCTTCTGCGTCTCGTCCGGCGTGCCGCCGGGCTGGATCATCTGCGTCCGCTCGACCGAGTCGAACGCGGACTCGGGCGGCTGCTGCTGCGGCCCGGTCCCCGGCTGGGGCGGCTGCGGCTGCTGGGCGAACCCGCCGGATTGCGGCGGCTGGCCGTACCCGCCCTGCTGGGGTTGACCGGGCTGGGGCTGACCGAAGCCACCCTGCTGCGGCTGACCGAAACCACCGGGCTGGGGCTGCTGCGGGAATCCGCCCGACTGGGGCGCCTGGCCGTACCCGCCCTGCGGCGCCTGGCCCGGCTGCGCGCCGAAGGGGGACGCGGGCTGTGCGGGCTGGGCGCCGTACGGGGCCAGGGGCTGGCCGTAGGGCTGCTGCTGCGCGCCGTACGGATTGCCCTGGGCGGCTGGGTCGACGTTGACGACGATGGTGCCGACGATCTTGTCCGAAAAGGTCTGGGACTTCGGGTCCCACGCCGGCCAGAGCCAGCCGAGGTAGCAGGCGACGTTGTCGACGAAGTGGGCGAGATCGCGCACGAACGCCATGCCCGCGCCCAGCGGCTGGCCGGTCTCCTCCTTGAGGAGCTTGATCTTGAGCACCCGCTTGCCGAGCGACTGGCCGGTGTTCCCGCCCTGGATCCACCGGTTGTAGATGGTCCAGCCGAGACCACCGAAAAGGCCGATCACCACGATGATGCCGCCGACGATGTTGGAACCGATCATCACCAGGTACCCGACCAGCATCACCCCGAGCATCGGGGCGAGGTCGATCAGATAGGCGCCGGCGCGCTGTCCCCAGTTCGCGTAGTCCTGCCGCAGGCCGCCGAACGGGGGCTGCCCGGGATAGCCATAGGGCGCGGGCTGGCCGTACGGCTGCCCGTACCCAGGCTGCTGCTGCCCACCCGGCGGCTGGCCGAAAGGCTGCTGGCCGTACGGATTGGTCATCGAAATCCCCTCGCTGGTTTCGTACGCCGCGCACGCGGTACCTCGTGCGGGAACCGGCCCGAATGTACGGCATCACCCCGCGCGCCACAGACCGGTGCGCGGATCGTACTAGGTCCGGCGCCGAATCCGGGGATCAACCCGCGCTCAGAGCCGTTTTCACCGGGCTTGGACGAGCTTCGGGGCCGCGCGGTTCCCCGGCTCAGACGAACAGACCGGTGAACGGGGCGAACGGCAGGTTACGCACGACGAACCAGAGCGCGAACACCACGGCGAACACCAGCGGTGTCCGCCGCCAGTGCAGCCAGCTGCTCACCGCCCGGCCGCGCAGCCGACCCGCCGTCCAGGCCGCCGTGCTCCAGACGAACAGCAGCACGACCACCAGCGAAACCGCGTTGTAGTGCAGCGCCGCCGGGATGTCACCGTGCAGCAGGCTGTACGCCATCCGCAGGCCACCACAGCCGGGACAGTCGATACCGAACAGCAACTTGGTGGGACACACCGGCGACGGCCCGCCCGGGGTGGTCGGGTCGGCCAGCCACACCGCGGCGCAGCAGACCCCTGCCCCGGCGACGACCGCCAGCGGCGGCACCAGCGCCCGGCTCCGCGCGCGCCAGCCCCGCGCGGGGACTCCCGTGTAGACAGTCGTCATCGCGCCGACACCACCGGCACCATCGTGGTGATGCTGGTGCCGATGATGACGACGAACACCACGATGAACACGACGTAGAGCACCAGCCCGACGCCCGCCGCGATGGCCGACCACATGGCCCACTTCTTCGCGTCGTCGGCGGCCTTGTGCGCCTCGGCGAAGAAGCCTTGGAACCACAGGTTGTTGACCTGGCTGGACTTCACGATCGACACGATACCCAGCGGCAGGCAGCAGAGCACCGTGGTGAGGATGGCCCACACCAGGTTGTTGTCCGGCGGCGGACCGTAGTTCGGCGCCCCGTAGTAGTACGGCGGCGGTGGTGGCGGCGGGCCCTGTGGCGGATAGGGCGGGTACTGGTTCGTCATGCGGCATCTCCCAGGCTCAGCACACCCACCACGATCAACACGGCCACCAGCACCCACAGCACCAGCCCGAAAACCGCCGCCGCGATCGCCCAGGTCCTGGCGGACCTGGCCGCGGCCAGCGCGGCCTCCGGCTGCTCGTTCGCCCACAGCCCGGCGACCTTCGCGGCCTGCACGATCGACACGACACCGAACGGCAGGCAGCACAGGACCGTCGTGACGATGCCCCAGACCAGGTTGCTGGCCGGGGGCGGCCCGGGGTTGTACCCGGCGCCCCGGCCCTCCGGCGGTGGCGGTGGAACCTGGCTCTCGGTCATGGTGTGGTGCTCCCCCTTCGCGTCACTGTGCTTCGGACTCCCGTCACCCGCGCCCGGTTCCCTGCCGGGCGAAGCTGCTCAGAAACCGAGGCGGCGCAGCTGCTTGGGGTCGCGCTGCCATTCCTTGGCGACCTTGATGTGCAGGTCGAGGTAGACCTTCGTGCCGAGCAGCGCCTCGATCTGCTTGCGGGCCTGCGCGCCGACCTCGCGCAACCGCTCGCCCTTGTGGCCGAGGATGATGCCCTTCTGGCTGTTGCGCTCGACGTAGAGGAACGCGTGGATGTCGATCATGTCGTCGCGGCCCTCGTGCGGCAGCATCTCCTCGACGGTGACCGCGATCGAGTGCGGCAGCTCGTCGCGGACGCCCTCGAGCGCGGCCTCGCGGATCAGCTCGCCCACCAGGGTCTGCTCGGGCTCGTCGGTCAGCTCGCCGCCCGGGTAGAGCTGCGGGCCTTCGGGAAGCTTCGTCACGAGCAGCTTCGCCAGCGCGTCGACCTGGAAACCGTCCACAGCGGACACCGGGATGAGGTCGGCGAACTCCATCACGTTCTGCAGCGCCATGAGCTGCTCGGCGATCTGCTCCGGGCGCACCAGGTCGGTCTTGGTCACGATGCCGACGATCGGCGTCCGCTTGGCGATCTTGGTCAGCTCGTTGGCGATGAAGCGGTCGCCGGGGCCGATCTTCTCGTTGGCCGGGATGCACAGCCCGACAACGTCCACTTCGGACCAGGTCGCGTGCACGACGTCGTTGAGCCGCTGGCCCAGCAGCGTGCGCGGCCGGTGCAGGCCGGGGGTGTCGATGAGGATGAGCTGGCCGTCCTCGCGGTGCACGATGCCGCGGATGGCGTGCCGCGTGGTCTGCGGCTTGCTGGAGGTGATGGCGATCTTGGTGCCCACCAGCGCGTTGGTCAGCGTCGACTTGCCGGCGTTGGGCCTGCCGACGAAACAGGCGAAACCGGAACGATGCGGTTCGGTCATCAGCGCAGCACCTCCTGCACGGCGCCGTCCGGGCCGGTGCGGATGATCGGGGCGTCCTTCGCCAAGTCGCGGACCGCGTGGACGGAGGACTCCTTGACGAGCGCGTCCGCGGTGACGACCACGGCCGCCTCGACGCCCTCGGCGCCACTCGACAGCGCGGCCGCGACGGCGGCCTGCAGGGCGGTGAGCTGGAACGACGGCTGGTCCACCGTGGCGGCCGCGTAGGTGCGGCCGTCAGTGTCCCGCACCGCCGCGCCTTCGGCGGCCTCGGTGCGGGCACGTGCCGACCTGGCCAGGGTCACCAGCTTCTGGTCCTCGGCGTCGAGGTCAGGCATGTTCGACACTCCTGTCGCGTTCATCGGGGTGGGGCACGCGGGTGCGGCGACGACCGGTCGTCGCGTCGGACACCGCTTCGGAGTCGGCCGGGTGCACGACCACCGAGGTGATCCGCATGCGTCCCCGCCGGTCCTTGCCCCCTTCGGCGAACAGCCTAAGGCCCGCAACCTCGGCTTCCGCCCCCGGTAGCGGAACCCTGCCGAGCCGCTCGGCCAGCAGGCCACCGACGGTTTCCACGTCGTGGTCGTCGAGGTCGATGCCGAACAGGTCGCCGAGGTCGTCGACGGACAGCCGCGAGGACACCCGCACGGCGCCGCCCTCGAGCTCCTCGACCTCGGGCCGCTCGTCGGTGTCGGACTCGTCGGTGATCTCGCCGACGATCTCCTCCAGCACGTCCTCGATGGTGAGCAGCCCGGCCGTGCCGCCGTATTCGTCGACGGCGATCGCCATGTGATTGTGGGAGAGCTGCATCTCCTTGAGCAGCTCGTCGAGCCGCTTGGAGTCCGGGACGAAGCCCGCGGGGTTCATCAGCTCGCCGACGAGCCGCTGCGGCCCGCCGTCGGCCATGTACGCGGGCATGAGGTCCTTGATATTGGCGACGCCGACGATGTCGTCGACCGATTCGTCGATCACCGGGAGCCGGGTGAACCCGGTCCGCAGGGCGAGCGCGAGGGCCTGCCGGACGGACTTGGTGCGCTCGATCCAGACGATCTCGGTCCGCGGCACCATCACCTCGCGGGCGACGGTGTCCCCGAGTTCGAACACCGAGTGGATCATCTCGCGTTCGGAGTCCTCGACGACGCCGCGTTCCTGCGCGAGGTCGACGAGCTCACGCAGCTCGACCTCCGAGGTGAACGGACCCTCGCGGAAGCCCCGGCCAGGGGTGATCGCGTTACCGAGGACGATGAGCAGCCTGCTGAGCGGCCCGAGGACCTTGCCGAGCACGCGGACGGGCCCGGCGACCAGGGTGCCGACGCGGTAGGGGTGCTGGCGGCCGATGGTGCGCGGGCCGACGCCGATGAGGACGTAGCTGACCACGACCATCACCACCGCCGAGACCAGCACGGCCAGCCCGAGCTGGTCGAACCAGTGCACGAAGACGACCGTGACCAGCACGGTCGACGTCAGCTCACAGCTCATCCGCAGGAGCAGCAGCAGGTTGATGTGCCGCCGTCGTTCGGCGATGACCAGCGCCAGCTGCCTGGCGCCGACGCGGCCCAGCCGGACCAGGCCTTCGGCGCGCGCCTGCGAGACGGTGCTCACCGCCGCGTCGGCCGCCGCGAACACGCCCGCGAGCAGGACCAGCGCGACGGCGACGATCAGCAGGGCCGTGGAACCACCCATGAGGGCCGCCTCAGGCAGGTGGTTCGGTGGCGGGCGACGCGGCCGCGTCGAGACCGGCCGTGCCGAGCAGGCGATCGTCCGCGGTGCGCTGCGCGTCTTGGCGCTGCAGCGCTGTCACGGCCGCCTGGAACTCGCCGAGGATCCGCTTCTGCAGGCCGAACATCTCCCGCTCTTCGGCGGGCTCGGCGTGGTCGTAGCCCAGCAGGTGCAGCACGCCGTGCGTGGTGAGCAGGTGCAGCTCGTCGATCAGCCCGTGCCCGGCCGCCTTGGCCTGGTCCTTGGCGAACGCCGGGCACAGCACGATGTCGCCGAGCAGTGCGGGCGAGGCGTCCGGTGCGTCGGGACGGCGTGAGGAGTCCAGCTCGTCCATCGGGAAGGCCATCACGTCGGTCGGGCCGGGGAGGTCCATCCAGCGTTCGTGCAGGTCTTCCATCACTTCGAGGGTGACGCAGAGGATGGACAGCTCCGCGAGTGGGCTGACCTCCATCTTGTCGAGCGCGAAGCGGGCGGCGGAGACGATCGACGCCTCCTCGACGTCGACGCCGGATTCGTTGGCGATTTCGATGCTCATGGTTAGCGGCGCTGCCCTTTCCAGCCGTTCGCGGGCGGGTCCTGGGCGTCCTGCACGGCCTGCCATTTCTCGTAGGCGTCGACGATGTCGCCGACCAGCTGGTGGCGGACGACGTCCTGGCTGGTCAGCTGGGCGAAGTGGATGTCGTCGACACCCTCGAGGATGTCGCGCACGACCCGGAGGCCGCTCTTCTGGCCGTTCGGCAGGTCGATCTGGGTGATGTCTCCGGTGACCACGATGCTGGCGCCGAAACCGAGCCGGGTGAGGAACATCTTCATCTGTTCCGGCGTGGTGTTCTGCGCCTCGTCGAGGATGATGAAGGCGTCGTTGAGGGTGCGGCCGCGCATGTACGCGAGCGGCGCGATCTCGATGGTGCCTGCCTGCATCAGCCGCGGGATCGACTCGGGATCGACCATGTCGTGCAGCGCGTCGTAGAGCGGGCGCAGGTACGGGTCGATCTTCTCGTTCAGGGTGCCGGGCAGGTAGCCGAGCCGCTCGCCGGCCTCGACGGCGGGGCGGGTCAGCACGATGCGGCTGACCTGCTTGGCCTGCAGCGCCTGGACGGCCTTCGCCATCGCCAGGTAGGTCTTGCCGGTGCCCGCGGGGCCGACGCCGAACACGATGGTGTGGGTGTCGATGGCGTCGACGTAGCGTTTCTGGTTGAGCGTCTTGGGCCGGATCGTCTTGCCGCGCCGGGAGATGATGTTCATGCTCAGCACTTCGGCGGGCGACTCGCCCTCGCCGGCGGAGAGCATGCCGACGGTGCGGCGCACGGTGGCGGGGTCGACCTGCTGGCCGCGCCCGGCGAGGGTCACCAGCTCGGCGAACACCCGTTCGCCGAAGGCGACGTCGGCGGGGGCGCCGCTGAGGGTGACCTCGTTGCCGCGGACGTGCACGTCGGCTTCGAGGAGTTCCTCGACCACGCGGAGGTTTTCGTCCCGGGAGCCGAGCAGCACGAGCGTGGCGGCGTCGGGGATGGGGAATCGGGATTGAGCCGCCTGGGGGGCGTTGGCCTCATCGGACTTCGATGACGCGGCGTCCCGTGGGACGTCGGGTCGGGCGGCTCCACCCTGTGCGGTACCGGCCACGTGGCGTCGGGCCTGCTTTCTGCGCTACGGAATCGGACACTGCTGACCCCACGATGCTAGCGGCACAGCCACCTCCGGCGCAGTCCGGTTTCCCGGAACCCCTCATCAGGGGGCGTGAGCCCCGAAAAACCCGAGCTGCTCCCCACCCAGAACATGCGCGTGAACATGAAAAACGGTCTGCCCGGCATCCCGATCGGTATTGAACACGACCCGGTACCCCGACCCATCGATTCCCTCGAGCTCGGCCACCTTGGCGGCCGACGAGATCACCTCGGCCAGCAGGGCCGGATCAGCAGCGGCCAGCTCGGCAACATTCCGGTACCGCTTCTTCGGCACCACCAGCACATGCGTCACAGCCTGCGCATTGATATCCCGAAAAGCCAGGGTCCCCGCGGTCTCATAGACCACCTCAGCCGGAATCTCCCGAGCAACAATCCGCTCAAAAAGCGTCTCACCACCACCACCATCACCATCACCATCATCACTCATACAACCACCCTAACGCCCCAAAATCTGGCCAAAAACAGGCCACACCCCACACCGGACACAGGGACACGGACAGCGACAGCGACAGGGGACACAGATACACGACCAGCGAGCAAAGCGAGCTAGGTCAACCCAGCAACCCACCCAACAGTTACGTACCGCACCGTGGGGGGTCCGGGGGGCTCGGCCCCCCGGGAGATACGCGGAAACCGCGTCCAGCGAAGGTGCAAAGCACCGAGTAGACGCCGCGGCGCGGTGGAGCCTGGGGGTCGCTCCACCGCTGCCGCGGCTCCGCCGGACCGAGGGGGGAGGTGTCCGGCGGTGTCACACGGGCGCGTCCGGGTAGGGGTCCCAGTAGCGCGCCCAAGCCTTGTGTTGCGCGTTAGTTAACGAGCGTAACGGCTCGGAGTGTGATCGCGCCATAACTCGCCGCAAATTTTCTGGCCAGTTTTTACTGCCAGCGGGCGGTGAGTGCGCCCAGTGCGCCCAGCGCAACCGCCGCGGCGGTGGAGGTGCGGAGGACGGTGGGGCCGAGGCGGATCGCGGTGGCTCCGGCTTGGGTGAGGGTGGTGAGTTCGTCGTCGGTGATGCCGCCTTCGGGGCCGACGATGAGGAGGAGGTCGCCGGTGGCGGGGAGGGTGAGGTCGGTGAGGCGGGTGGTGATGCCGGATTCGAGGACGAGGGTGGCGGACATCGTCTGGGCGAGTCCGGCGAGTTCACGGGTGGTCACCGGGTCGGCGACCTCGGGGACGTGGGCGCGGCGGGCTTGTTTGGCGGCGGCGCGGGCGGTGGAACGCCAGCGGCCCAGCGCCTTTTCCCCGCGAGTGCTGTCCCCTCGGGTGCCGTCTTCCCATTTGGCGACGCTGCGGGCGGTGCGCCAAGGCACGATCGCGTCGGCGCCTGCTTCGGTGGCGAGTTCGACGGCGAGTTCGCCGCGGTCGCCCTTGGCCAGCGCCTGGGCGACGGTGACGCGCAGGGCGGGCAGGTCCTCGGTCCAGCGGTGTTCGATGCCGAGGGTGAGTGACGCGTCGCGCCCGGCCTGGACGGCTTCGACGACGCAGCGGGCCATGCCGCCCACGCCGTCGGAGAGCACGAGACGCTCCCCCACGCGCAAGCGGCGCACGGTCGCCGCGTGCCGGGCCTCCTCGCCGTCGAGGCTGACGCGGCCCGTTTCGGGCAGCGACTCGGCGAGGAAGACCGGCAGGGTGGTCTCGGGCACCGTGGGTTACCGGTGGTTCTTGGTGCGCAGCTTGGAGAACAGGCCGCCGGGCTTGCCGTTGGCCGCCAGTGTCGGCACCTCTTCGCCGCGCTGCTGGGCGAGCTCGATGAGCAGGTCCCGCTGGGCGTCGTCGAGTTTGGTCGGGACCACGACGTCGACGTGGACGTGCAGGTCACCGCGGCCGTCGACGCGGCCGGAGGACCGCAGCCGGGGCATGCCCTTGCCGGTGAGCACGAGCTCGGTGGCGGGCTGGGTGCCGGGCTCGACGTCGAGCTCGTAGTCGCCGTCGATGAGGGTCTCGATCGGGATGGTCGCGCCCAGCGCCGCGGTGGTCATCGGAATGCGGAAGTTGCAGTGCAGGTCGTTGCCGTGGCGGACGAACACCTCGTGCGGGGCCTCGTCGATCTCGACGTAGAGGTCGCCTGCCGGGCCGCCGCCGGGGCCGACCTCGCCCTGGCTGGACAGCCGGATGCGCATGCCGTCGCCGACGCCGGGCGGGATCTTCGCGGTGACGTTGCGCCGCGCGCGGACCCGGCCGTCGCCGCCGCACTGGCGGCACGGGTCGGGGATGACCTCGCCGAAGCCACGGCAGACCGGGCACGGCCGCGCCGTGACGACCTGGCCGAGGAACGAGCGCTGCACCGACTGGACCTCGCCCGCGCCACCGCAGGTGTCGCAGGTCTTGGTGCTGGTGCCCTCGGCGGTGCCGCCGCCGCGGCACAGGTCGCACACGATCGCGGTGTCGACGGTGATCTCGCGGTCGGCGCCGGTGGCGCACTCCTCCAGCGTCAGGCCGAGGCGGATGAGCGCGTCGGAACCGGGCTGGGTGCGGCTGCGCGGGCCGCGACGGCTGCCGCCGCCCTGGCCACCGGCCGCGCCGAAGAAGGCGTCCATGATGTCGCCGAGGCCGCCGAAGCCGGAGAACGGGTCGCCGCCCCCGCCGCCACCGCGGGCGCCGCTGTCCATCGGGTCGCCGCCGAGGTCGACGATCTTGCGCTTCTGCGGATCCGACAGGACCTCGTACGCGGTGGTCACCTCGCCGAACCGGTGCTGCGCGTCCTCCGACGGGTTGACGTCGGGGTGCAGCTCACGGGCCATCTTGCGGTACGCGCGCTTGATCTCCTGATCCGACGCGTTCTTGGCCACCCCAAGAGTGCCGTAGTAGTCCCTCGCCACCGTCCTGCTTCTCCTTCTGCTTGCCCTGCTGCCGTCCGTGCGCCCGAAGGCGGCTTACCGGGCGGAGAGGATCTGCCCCACGTAGTTGGCCACCGCGCGAACCGCGGCGATCGTGCCCGGATAGTCCATCCTGGTCGGCCCGACGACCCCCATGCCGCCGAGCACCATGTCGTCCATCCCGTAGCCGATGGACACCACCGAGGTGCTGCGCATCTGCTCGTCCTCATTTTCCTCGCCGATGCGCACGGTGATCGCACCGGGGTTGCGCGCGGCCGCGAGCAGCTTGAGCACGATGACCTGTTCTTCGAGCGCTTCGAGGACCTGGCGCAGCGAACCCGGGAAGTCCGCGACGTTGCGGGTGAGGTTCGCCGTGCCGCCGAGGACCAGTCTCTCCTCGGGATGCTCGACCAGTGATTCCACCAGTACGGTACAGACCCTGGTCAGCACGTCACGCAGCTCACCTGGCGACTGTTCGGGCAGCTCGGCGACGCGGACGGCGGCCTCGGTCAGCTTGCGGCCGGACAGCGCGGTGTTCAGCGAGGTCCGCAGCCTGGCGACGGACTCCTCGGTGACCACGTCGCCCAGGTCGACGGTGCGCTGGTCGACGCGGCCGGAGTCGGTGATCAGCACCAGCATCAGCCGGGCCGGGGTGAGCGGCACCACTTCGACGTGGCGGACCCTGGTGTTGGTCAGCATCGGGTACTGCACGACGGCGACCTGCCTGGTCAGCTGCGCGAGCAGCCGCACCGACCGGCGCAGCACGTCGTCGAGGTCGGTGCCGCTGTCGAGGAAGCTGGTGATGGCGCGGCGCTCGGCGCCGCTGAGCGGCTTGATCTCGGCGATGTGGTCGACGAAGAGCCGGTAGCCCTTGTCCGTCGGGATACGCCCGGCGCTGGTGTGCGGCTGGGTGATGTACCCCTCCTCCTCCAGTGCGGCCATGTCGTTGCGCACGGTGGCGCTGGACACACCGAGGTTGTGGCGGTCGACGATCGCCTTCGAGCCGACGGGCTCCTGGTTGGAGACGTAGTCGGCGACGATCGCGCGCAGTACGTCGAAGCGGCGTTCCTCCGCGTTGGCCACCGGCACCTCCTCAAGCTCGTTGCCCTCACAACGAGTTTACGGACACTTGAGTGCCCGGTGCTCAACCAGCCGGGGCGGGCGCGAGACCCGGCCCGCGGTATGCCCTTGTTAAAGAATAGTAATCACTCATTAATAACCCCAAATAGGACAATTAATTTCTCGGCTTGATCGGGGAACCGGAAACCGGTTTGCTGCCTCTCACCGACATGTTCGAGGCGAGGATCCGAGGTCACCGTGAACACCACTGAACCGGTTTCGACCGGCATGCCCGATACGGCCGATATCGGCAGGCGCGCCGCCGAGGCGAAGGACAGGCTCCAGCACGTGGTCAGCACGGTGACCAGCGGTGACGGCGCCGCCACGGTCACCGTCAACGTCAGCGGGGCGCTGCAGCAGCTTTCGTTCGGCCCGAAAGCCGACGAAATGCCGCGCGCCAAACTCGCGGAGACGATCGTCGCCGCCGCACATCGCGCGCAGGCCCAAGCGGCCCAGCAACTCACCGCGATCATGGCACCCTTGATCGGGACCGACAGCGACGCGATGAAATTCCTCGAAGAACAGATTCCGGCGCCCGAGGTCGAGGAAGAACCGCCCGCCCCGGAGCAGCCGCGCTGGGAGCTGAACACGGAGCAGCAGGAGCAGCCCGCCCCGCCGCCGCCCGCCCCGCCCGCGCGCCCGGCCCGGCCGCGGCCGCCCGTTGACGAAGAAGACGACTACTACGGGGACTCGATCCTGCGAAGGGGGCTGTGATGGGACTGACTGTCGGCTTCGACGAGCTGGCCGCGCACGAGGCTGAGACCAGGGAGGTCGCCGACCAGGTCAAGACCGCGGTCGAGGCCTCCGGAGAGGCACAGGCGCTCAACAGCGACGCGTTCGGCATCGTCGGGCAGGTGTTCGCGATCCCGATCCAGATCTTCCTGACCCAGATCAACGGGATGCTCCGGGATGCCTCGGACGCCGGGCACGAGGTCGCCGACCGGCTCAAGACGGCGCACACGCTGTACAAGAACCACGAGACCACGACCAAGGCCGCGCTCGAGGGCATCGGCAAGGAGCTGCCGTCATGACCGAAACGCAGGAGAACCCGCTGGTCGCGAAGAGCGAATCCCCAGACGGCTTCTGGACCGGCATGGGGGACCCCGCAAAGAGCGAACCCGACCGGCTGAACGCCCAGACGGGCGGCTCCGGCCTGTTCAGCGACGCGGCGTCCACGCTGACCGACGCGCGGAAGGGCGACTGGGGCAACCTCGCGATGGACGCCGCCACGGACGGGCTGGACCTGCTCGGCGCGGCGATGGACCCGCTGGGCACGCTCGCCAGCGCGGGCGTCGGCTGGCTGATCGAGCACATCAGCTTCCTCAAGGAGGGGCTGGACCTGCTCGCGGGCAACCCGGAAGCCGTCACGGCCAAGGCGGTGACCTGGGACAACATCGCCAAGCAGCTCATCGCGAGCGCCGACCAGTACGAGAAGTCGGCGTCCGAGGTCGGCAAGTCGTTCTCCGACGGCGGCGGCGCCGTCGCTTATCAGGCGACAGCGAAGACCTACTCCGACACGCTGCGTGGAGCGTCGGGGCACGCGCAGGACGCGTCCAAGGCCATGAACGTCGGCGCGGCGCTCGTCGGTGTCGAGCGGGGACTGATCCGGGACCTGATCTCGTCCTTCGTCGGCGAGCTGATCATCAAGGGACTCGCCGCGCTGGCGACGTCCTGGTGCTCGTTCGGGGGGACGATCGCGGCGTTCATCGCCGACACCGTGCTGGAGGGCGCGGCGCTGGCGGAGCGGATCGGCAGCAAGATCGCCAAGGTCGTCGAGAAGCTGGAGACGCTCGCCAAGAGCGCGGGCAAGGCGGGCGCCGCGATCGAGTCCGCCGCGAACGCGCTGCGGAAGGTCGGCAAGGGCGTCAGCAAGATCGCGGACAAGGGGCTGAACGCGGCGGTCAAGATCGACAGCAAGGCGGGCGAGCTGAAGCAGGCCGGTGCCGAGTGGAAGGCACTGAGCAGCGAGGAAAAGGCAGCCGCGCGAACCGCGAAGGTCGACGGCTGGAACGAGGCGGCGGAGCACTCTGTACCAGGACGCGAGCACGTGGAAGGCCTGGGCAAAACGTACTCTGAGGACGGCCGCAACCTCCTGAACCAGAAGAAGCTACGGGACCCCTCGTCCGACATCAGCCCCAACATCGCCGACGGCACCGGGGTCATCGCGGAGGGCCGCCGTCAGGAGAACGAGCAGATCGACCGGTACAAGGAAGGCACGGAAGCCTACGAAAAGGAGCACCCCGAGGGTGAGTCCGAAGCGAAACCCGCGGGGGAATAACGCCAGATGGCGAACCAGGACGAAGTGAATCGGGCCAACCTCAGCGGCCGGGTGCATCCTTCACAACGTTTCGCGGTGCTGGGCTGGGACTTCTGGCCGTCGCTGGTCATAGTGCTGGCCTGCAGCTGGGTCGTGGGCTACGCCTACAAGAGGGCCCAGGACATCAACATGCTGAGCGAGCACAACGAGTTCATCAAGCCCGTGTCCGTATTCGACGATCTGCTCTACCTGATCCCGGTCTTGCTGCCGATCGCGTGGTTCCTCCGGGTCTGCATCCGGCGGATCGTGGAGGTGTCCCGGGGACGGCTGGACGTGATCGGCGGCCGGACCCACGACGTGGGCGACCGCCGGAAGACCCCGGTCCTGCCCCAATGCCCGCTCGTGCTGTACACGACCTACTCCCGGGGCAACAACCCGTACTACCATCTCCAGGCTGGCGGCAAGAGTCACGCAGTGGACCGCGATATGCACGCGAAGATCAAACCCGAGGGCAACAACACCGCCTTCGTGACACCGATCACCAAACGGCTCATCAACGTCGCCCCGAGCCCCTGAGCACCTGCCTCTGAAGGCCACCTTCACGGCGTTTTACGCCGTGAAGGTGGCCTTCAGGGGCAACCAAACAGGTCAGGTGTTGCGCGGGAAGCCGAGGTTGACGCCGCCCTGGGAGGGATCCGGCCAGCGGGAGGTGACCACCTTGGTGCGGGTGAAGAAGTGGAAACCCTCCGGGCCGTAGGCGTGGCTGTCGCCGAACAGCGAGTCCTTCCAGCCGCCGAACGAGTAGTAGCCGACCGGCACCGGGATCGGCACGTTGACGCCGACCATGCCGACCTCGACCTCGTTCTGGAACCGCCGCGCCGCGCGCCCGTCGTTGGTGAAGATCGCCGTGCCGTTGCCGTACGGGTTGGCGTTGAGCAGGTCCAGCGCGTCGGCATAGCCCGCGACGCGCGCGACGCACAGCACCGGGCCGAAGATCTCGTCGGTGTAGATCGACATCTCCGGGCCGACGCGGTCGAACAGCGTCGGCCCGAGCCAGAACCCGCCGTCCTCACCGTCGACCTCTACGCCCCGGCCGTCGACCACCAGCGCGGCACCCGCCGCCACCCCGGCGTCCACATAGGACTCGACGCGCTCGTGGTGCGCGGCGGTCACCAGCGGGCCCATCTCGGAGTCGGGACGCCGCCCGTCGCCGACGCGCAGGCGTGAGATCCGCTCGGCGATCTTCGCGACGAGCTCGTCGCCGACGGGGTCGACCGCGACCACCACCGAAACGGCCATGCACCGCTCCCCCGCCGAACCGAAGCCCGCCGATACCGCGGCGTCGGCGGCCAGGTCGAGATCGGCGTCGGGCAGCACCACCATGTGGTTCTTCGCCCCGCCGAGCGCCTGGACCCGCTTGCCGTGCCGGGTGCCGGTTTCGTAGACGTAGCGCGCGATCGGCGTCGAGCCGACGAAGGAGATCGCCTTGACGCGGGGGTGCTCCAGCAGCCCGTCGACCGCGACCTTGTCGCCGTGCAGCACGTTGAGCACGCCGTCGGGCAGACCGGCCTCGGCGAACAGCTCGGCGATGAAGTTGGCCGCGGACGGGTCCTTCTCGCTCGGCTTGAGCACGACGGTGTTGCCGCAGGCGATCGCGTTGGGCACGAACCACAACGGCACCATCGCCGGGAAGTTGAACGGCGAGATCACGCCGACCACGCCGAGCGGCTGCGCGAGCGAGTAGACGTCGACCCCGGTGGAGGCGTTCTCGCTGAACCCGCCCTTGAGCAGTTGCGCCGCGCCGCAGGCGAACTCGACGTTCTCGATCCCGCGGGCCACTTCCCCCGCGGCGTCGGACTCGACCTTGCCGTGCTCGCCCGTGACGATCTTCGCCAGCTCGTGCTTGCGCGCCGAGAGCAGCTCGCGGAAGGCGAACAGCACCCGCGTCCGCCCGGCGAGCGAGGTGTCGCGCCACGCCGGGAACGCGCGCGCGGCCGCGGCCACCGCCTGCTCGACCTCGGCGGGCCCGGCGAAGTCGACCTTCGCCCGGACGGCCCCGGTCGCCGGGTCGAACACCTCCCCCGCGCGTGCGGCGACGCCCTCGAACGGCTTGCCGTCGATCCAGTGGCTGATGCGGTCGGTCACGGGGTCCGCTCCATTCTCTCGGAAATCTCGGAAAGCGAGTGCCACCCGAGTGTCGTGGCGCGCGCCACGCGGACACCATGCTCAACGTGTACGGACTCGCTCTCGCGGCCGTACAGTCTGTCTCTCCTGGGGCTGTCTCTCCTGGAGCCCGCGAACGAGGAGGCCGATGTACCCGACCGTCGCCGAGGTGCTCGCGCTGCCGGTGCTGCGCCAGGGACACCCCCGGGTGGTGGCGGGCGCGGGCGGGCTCGACGCGCCGGTCCGCTGGGCGCACGTCGCCGAGATCGCCGAGATCGCGCCGCTGCTGCGCGGCGGGGAACTGGTGCTGACGACCGGGGTGGCGCTGCCCGACGACGGCCCGGCGCTGACCCGCTACGTCGCCGACCTCGCCGGGGTCGGCGTCGCGGGGCTGGTGATCGAGCTGGTGCGGCACTGGAACGACAAGCTGCCCGCGGCGCTGGTCGACGCCGCCGACCGGCACGGGCTCCCGCTGGTCACCCTTTCGAGGGAAACCCGCTACGTCACGGTCACCGAAGCGGTGAACAGCCTGATCGTCGACGCTCAGGTGGCCGAGCTGCGCGCCGCGGAACAGGTGCACGAGACCTTCACCGCGCTCACCGTCGCGGGGGCCGAGCCCGGGGTCGTGCTGCGCGAGGTCGCCCGCATCACCGAACAGCCGGTCGTGCTGGAGACGTTGTCCCACGAAGTCCTGGCCTACGACGCCGCGGGCACCGACCCCGCCGAGCTGCTGACCGGCTGGCCCGCGCGCTCGCGGCCGGTACAGGTCGGCGAGCGGACCGGGTACCACGCCGCGTCGGGCAGGCTGGTCACGGTGGTGGGCGCGCGCGGGCACGACTGGGGACGTCTCGTCCTCGTCTGCGCCGAACCGCCGCCGCACCGGCACCGCGTGGTCGCCGAGCGGGCCGCGTCGGCGCTCGCGGTGCACCGGCTGGTCGCCAAGGACCCCGACGGGCTGGAACGCCAGGCCCATCGCGCCGTACTCACCGAACTGCTCGCCTCGCCGGTGCCGTCGGCCGAGCTACTCGCCCGCGCGTCGGCGCTGGGGGTGCCACTGGCCGGGCGGTTGCTGATCGGGCTGGCCGTGCGGCCGCGGATCACCGCGACGACGAGTCCCGCCCTCTCGACCCCGCCGCTGCTGCGGGAGCTCGCCGAAGCGACCGCGCTCGCCGCGCGGCGGGCGAAAGTGTCCGCGCTGGTGTCGACCGACGACACCGGGGTCCGCGCGCTGATCGCGCTGTCCCCCGAAGCGAACGCCGACACCGTCCTGCAGCGCCTGGCGACGGACATCCACGAGGCTCGCGCCAGCGCGCCAGGGGTGATCGCGGTCGGCACCACCGTCAGCGGCACCGGCGGCGCCCGGCGCTCGCTGGTCGAGGCCGACCAGGTCGCCGCGGCGGCGCTCGGCGAGGGCGTGGAAAGGGTGCTGCACCGGCTCCACGACGTCCGGCTGCGCGGGCTCCTGCACCTGCTGGCGGGCGACGAACGGGTGACGGCGTTCTCGGCCAGGGAGCTCGGGCCGTTGCTGAGCCGCGACGCGGCGTCAGGAAGCAGACTCGTACAGGCGTTGCGGCACTACTGCGAGCACGGCGGCAACAAGTCCGCGGCCGCGGCGGCCGCGCACACCTCCCGCACCGCCTACTACCAGCAGCTGGCGCGGATCGAACAGGTGCTCGGGGTCCGGCTGGAGGACCCCGAATCAATGCTGTCGCTGTACGTGGCGCTGCTCGCGCACGATCTCGGCCAACAAGGCACTCACTCGTCCGAGTGAGTGAAGATCACCCGGCCGTGGACCACAGTGAGCACCCCCCGGCTGCCGATAGAACAGGTATGGCATTTCTCCCCCTCGCACCGATCGCCGCCGGCCTGCTGGGGCTGACCGCCCTGGTCCCGGCCCAGCCGTCCGCCTCGACCTTCGAGCTCAGCAGCCACGACTCGGCGGGCCGGGTGGCCGCGGTCTCCCTGGCGTGCGACCCCACCGGCGGCAGCCACCCGAAGAGCGACGCGGCCTGCGCCAGCCTGGCCAGGGCCGGGGGCGACTTCGCCAAGCTGCGCCCCCGCAAGCAGGCGTGCACGCTCATCTACGCCCCCGTCGACGTCACGGCCACCGGCACCTGGCGCGGCGAGCCCGTCACCTTCAGCGCCTCCTACGGCAACCGCTGCGCCGCCGACAGCATGTCCGACGGGGTCTTCGGCTTCTGATCCCGCGTGCCGGGCCGCCCCCTCGGCGGTCCGGCACCCCCGCTCAGCAGGGCGACGGGACGGGCGGCGGCGCGCTCACCACCTGCCGGGCCCCCGCCCGGCTGAGGTTCCACGCCTGCCAGCCGTCGGCGTCCAGCTGCCAGACGACAGGGCGTAGTACGCAGGAACGCCGCGGTTCCGGCAGGCGGTCGACGGCGGACACGACGTCGGTGGAGAACCCGGCGAGGTAGCGGGTGTCGAGTTCCTTGCCGTGTGCGGCCCGGTCGATGTTGCGGTCGGCGATGAAGCCCTCGGGGTTGAGCACGGCCAGCGCCAGTAGCGCCGCGGCGGCCGCGCCGATCGCCGCGCGGGGCAGCCACTGCGGGCGAAGCCGCACCAGCGACAAGAGCACCAGCACGAACAGCGCGCCCAGCCACAGCTCGCACACCTCGACGAGCAGCCGCAGCACGGTGAAGCCGTACGCCTGCTGATACGTCCACATGCGACTCAACGCCGAAGCCACCAGCACCAGGCTGAGTGCGCTCAGTGCGCCGAGCAGGCCGCGCTGCCAAGCGCGGTCGGCCGCCTCGGTGACCGGTGCCCACCGCAGCGCCGCCGCGACCAGCGCCAGTGTCAGCACGGTGATCGTGCACAGCTGCCAGAATCCGCTCCTGGCGTACTCCGCCGATGTCAGCCCGCCGGTGCGCAGGACATAGCCGGTGCCGCCGAACAGCACCACGAGCCGCACGCCGACGAACACCGCGAAGAGCGCGACCAGCACGCCCAGCGGCAGTGTCCACTCCAGACGGTGGGCGAGCCTCCGGCGAGGCGACTCGCCGAGCGCGGGCGGCGGCGGGGAGGCGAGCACGTAGCAAGCCCCGACGACACCGAGCCCGGCCAGCGAAAACACGAGGATCCAGCGGAAGACCGTGCCCACACGGATCTCGGGGGTCATCGAGCTGACCAGGTCGGCGAACGTGGCGTCCGCGCCGGCGAGCAGCGGGACGAACACCGCGAGCAGCAGCAGGGACGCGCCCACGGCCAGCAGGACCGAACGCCGTTCGCGTCCGCCGGTCCTGGGTTTCGGGGTGAACGCCCGCCGGATCCACGGCAGGGCGAGCAGCGCTTCGATGGGGACGGCGAGCACCTCGTAGAAGATCGTGTTCACCGTGCGGCGCCCGACCACGGCCAGCGAGCCCGTCACGAACGCGGCGATCACGCACAGCACGAAAAGCCAGCCCGACGCGCGCACGAAACCGACCGCGAGCAGCGCGAGAGCCGTGGCCGCCCACAGTGCACTCGCGGGCGTGAAGTGGCGGGGAGCGTCGCCGCGGGCCCGCCGGTCGACCACGAACACCGCCGCCGCGAGGATCAGCCCGCTCAGCACCCAGCCGAGGCCGGGCCGGTCCAGCGGCAGCAGCACCAGGACGCCGATCCCAGCGGCGATCGCGGCGGGCAGCACCGCCGGGGGCAGCGGCACCACGGACGCCTTCGGCGGGTTCCAGGCCGCCGTGCCGGTCAAGATGGGCAGGGCAGCCGGCGGGGCCGCGTGCGCCGGGCCGTCGTGCTGGATTTTGGGCATGGATCCTCCAGGGGACAAGGGAAAGCGGGTTTTCCGGGCAGGGTTCGGCGCCCGGTGGAAGCGAGGAAAACGAGTTACGGCGTGGGCAGCACGACGCGGATGCGGGAGCCCTCGGGCTCGGCCTGTCCCGGCACGACGACGCCGATGCTGCCGCCGTGCAGGTCGACCACCCAGCGGGCGATGGCCAGGCCCAGCCCGGTGCCCCCCGCCGCCGGCCCGCTCGCCGCGGGTGAAACGTTCGAAGACACGCTCGCGTTCGGCGGGCGGGATGCCGGGGCCTTCGTCGTGGACCTCGATCACGACGTCGGTCTCGCGTGCCTCGGCGTGCACGTGGACCTTGCCGCCCGCGGGGCCGTGGCGGGCAGCGTTGTCGAGCAGGTTGACGACGACCTGGTAGAGCCGCCCGCGGTCGGCGACGGCGCTCGCGCCGGGCGGGGAGACGTCGACGGTGAACCGCACGCCCCGCCCGACCGAGGCGGCCATCAGCTCGGCCTCGGCCGCGACCTCGTCGAGCAGCAGTTCGAGGTCGAACTCCTCCAGGTCCAGCGACAGCGCGCCGGCGTCGATCTGGGAGAGGTCGAGCAGCTCGGTGACCAGCAGCCCGAGCCGTTCGGTCTGGGCGAGCGCGGTCCGCAGGGCCGCCGGGTCGGCCTCGGCGACGCCGTCGACGAGGTTCTCCAGCAGGCCGTTCAGCGCGGTGATCGGCGTGCGCAGCTCGTGGGAGACGTTGGCGATGAGCTCGCGGCGCTGCTGGTCGGCGGTGTCGAGGTCGGCGGCCATCTGGTTGAACGCGTGGGCGAGCTCGCCGACCTCATCGCGGGCGGTGGCCCGGATGCGGCGGGTGTAGTCGCCCCTGGCCATCGCCATGGCCGCGGCCGTCATCTCCCGCAGCGGCCTGGTCATGCCGTGCGCGAGGATCTGCGAGGTGATCAGGGCGAGCACCATCGCGGTGATCGTGGTGCGCGGCGGCAGCCAGCCGATCTGGTAGTTGAAGAAGGCGAACGCGACCCCGCCCGAGCAGACCAGCAGGATGGCGAGCTTCAGCTTGATCGACCGGATCGGGTCGAGCGGGCGCGGCAGGAAGTCGGCGGTCTTGTCCAGCAGCTTGCGGACTCTCACGCGCTGACCTCCAGCGCGTAGCCGACGCCGTGGACGGTGCGGATCAGGTCGGCACCGAGCTTGCGCCGCAAGGCCTTGATGTGACTGTCCACGGCGCGGGTGCCCGAGCCCATTCCGTGCACGTCCCAGTCCCACACCTCGCTGAGCAGGCGTTCCCTTGGCAGGACCGTGCGCGGCCGCTGGGCGAAATGCACGAGCAGGTCGAACTCGATCGGGGTCAGCTGGGCCGGGACGCCGCCGCGCTCGACGCGGCGCTGGTCGATGTCGATCTCCAGGTCGCCGAGCACGATCCGCGCCCCCGCGGTCTCCACCCGCGCCGAACGCTCCACCCGGCGCAGCAGCGCGTGGACGCGGGCGGTGAGGACCCGCATCGAGAACGGCTTGGTGAGGTAGTCGTCGGCGCCCACGCCGAGGCCGACCAGCAGGTCCGTCTCGTCGGCGCGGGCCGTGAGCATGAGCACCGGCACCGGGCGGCGGGCCTGGATGCGGCGGCACACCTCGAGCCCGTCGAACCCGGGCAGCATGATGTCGAGAACCACCAGGTCGGGCTCACTTTCGGCGTCGGCGGCCACCGCGGCGGGCCCGTCGTGGGCCACCTGCACGGTGAAGCCCTCCGCGCGCAGCCTGGCCGTGATCGACTCCGCGATGGTGACGTCGTCCTCGACGACCAGCACGCGCCGTCCCCCAAGTTCCATGCCGATGACTCTAGGCATCGGCCGTGGAGACGGTCCGTGCGAGATGTGGAGATCCTGTGGGTGTTTCGGCTGGTTTGCCGGGACGCTACCGCCAGGTGTGTGACGTGCGCCATGCACCGGCCGCCGGTTCGCGCAATCGTCAGTCTGCGTTTCGACGCGGCGAAGAGTGAACACTCTGCCAGTCCCACCCGCGCGCACCGGGCGCGCACCATTCCGCAATGGAGCCGACGGCACGCGGAACGCAGCTCGTGCACAGTGATGGCCGGGTCGAACTCGACGATCCGGGTTTTCTGAAAAGCAGTCGTTTCTACAACGACGAGCTCGCCCCGGTGCCGGTGTCCAAACGCACCTGGAGCACCTACAACTACTTCGCGCTGTGGATGGGGATGGCGCACAACATCCCCAGCTACGGGCTCGCGGCCGGGCTCATCGTGGTCGGCATGAACTGGCTGCAGGCGCTGATCACGATCACGCTGGCCAACCTGCTCGTGCTGATCCCGATGCTGCTCAACAGCCACGCCGGGACGAAGTACGGCATCCCGTTCCCGGTGTTCGCCCGCGCCTTCTACGGCACCCGCGGCGCGAACCTGGCGGCGCTGCTGCGGGCGTTCATCGCCTGTGGCTGGTTCGGCATCCAGACCTGGGTGGGCGGTGAGGCGCTCTACATCATCATCGGACGGCTCGCCGGGTCCGGCTGGAAGGACTCGGCCGTGATCGGCGGGCAGCACTGGACGCTGTGGCTGTCGTTCGCGGTCTTCTGGATCGTCCAGATGCTCATCATCTGGCGCGGGATGGAAGCGGTGCGGAAGTTCGAGAACTGGACCGCGCCGCTGGTGTCCGTCGGGTTCCTGATCCTGCTGGGCTACGTCCTGATCAAGGCGGGCGGCTTCGGCCCGATCCTGTCGGAGAAGGGCAAACTCGGCTGGGGCCCGGACTTCTGGAAGATCTTCGCGCCGTCGCTGATGGCGATGATCGCGTTCTGGTCGACGCTGTCGCTGAACATGCCGGACTTCACCCGCTTCGGCGGCAGCCAGCGCAAGCAGGCCCGGGGGCAGATCCTCGGCCTGCCGACCACGATGACGTTCATCTCGATCGTCGCGATCCTGACGACGTCGGGCGGCGCGGTGCTCTACGGCGAGCAGATCTGGGACCCGGCGAAGCTCGCGGACCGGTTCGACTCCCCCGTCCTCGTGGTGATCGCCCTGATCGCGCTGGTGCTCGCGACGATCTCGGCGAACCTCGCGGCCAACGTGGTCAGCCCGTCCTACGACTTCTCCAACGCCTTCCCGAAGAAGATCACCTTCGCGATCGGCGGCCTGATCACCGGCATCATCGGCGTCCTCATCCAGCCGTGGCGCCTCTACTCCGACCCGAACATCTACATCTTCACCTGGCTCGGCTTCTACGGCGGCCTGCTCGGCGCTGTCGCCGGGGTGCTGGCGGCCGGGTACTGGGTGGTCCGGCGCACCAAGCTCGACCTCGCCGGGCTGTACGAGGACCGCGGGCCGTACTGGTTCACCGGCGGCTGGAACTGGCGCGCGCTGGTGGCGACGCTGGTCGGCGCCGTACTGGCGGTCGGCGGCGCGTACACCGCCGAGGGCACGAGCGGCCCGTTCCCCGCCGACGGGCTGATCCCGTTCCTCAAACCTCTCTACGACTACAGCTGGGTGGTCGGCCTGGTCGGCGCGTTCGTCGTCTTCCTGGCGTTTTCCCTGCCCTCGAACAGTTCTGCCGACAACGCCGACAACAAGGAGGAAGTCAGTGAGCCAAGTGGTCCGGGCCGGATTGATCCAGCAGCGGTGGACGGGTGACAAGGAGTCCATGATCGCCAACGCCGTCGACGCGATCGGCAAGGCGGCATCGCAGGGCGCACAGGTGATCTGCCTGCAGGAGTTGTTCTACGGACCGTACTTCTGCCAGGTGCAGGACCCCGACTACTACTCCTACACCGAGGCCATCCCGGACGGCCCGACCACCAAGCTCATGCAGGAGGTCGCGGCGCGGCACGGGGTCGTGCTGGTGGTGCCGATGTACGAGGTCGAGCAGCCGGGCGTCTACTACAACACCGCGGCGGTGATCGACGCCGACGGCACCTACCTCGGCAAGCACCGCAAGAACCACATCCCGCAGGTCAAGGGGTTCTGGGAGAAGTTCTACTTCCGGCCGGGCAACCTCGGCTACCCGGTGTTCGACACCGCGGTCGGCCGCATCGGCGTCTACATCTGTTACGAGCGGCACTTCCCCGAAGGCTGGCGCGCGCTCGGGCTGGCCGGGGCGAAGATCGTGTTCAACCCGTCGGCGACCAGCCGCGGCCTGTCGGAGTACCTGTGGCGCCTGGAGCAGCCCGCGGCCGCCGTCGCGAACGAGTACTTCGTCGGCACGATCAACCGTGTCGGCGTGGAACCCTTGGGCGACAACGACTTCTATGGCCAGACGTACTTCGCCGACCCGCGCGGGCAGCTCGTCGGTGAGGCGGCCTCGGACACCGAGGAGGAGATCGTCGTCCGCGACCTCGACATGGGCAAGCTCGCCGAGGTCCGCGACCAGTGGGCCTTCTACCGCGACCGCCGCCCGGACACCTACGGCCCGCTCGCGGAGGCCTGAGCCGATGACGACGCTCATCAGGGGCGGGCAGGTCGTCGGCACGAGCGGCGCGACACTCCAGGACGTCCTGGTCGACGGCGAAAAAATCGTCACCGTCGCCGCGCCCGGCGTGCTGACCCAGGCCGACGAGATCCTCGACGCGACCGGGAAGTACGTGCTGCCCGGCGGGATCGACGGCCACACACACATGGAGATGCCGTTCGGCGGGACGCATTCCGTCGACACCTTCGCCACCGGCACCACGGCGGCGGCGTGGGGCGGCACGACCACGATCGTCGACTTCGCCGTGCAGGCCAAGGGCACCTCTCTGTTGTCCACTTTGGACAAATGGCACGAGAAGGCCGACGGGAACTGCGCGATCGACTACGGGTTCCACATGATCGTGAGCGACGTGAACGACGCGTCGCTCAAGGAGATGGAGACCTGCATCTCCGGCGGGGTCACCAGTTTCAAGATGTTCATGGCCTACCCCGGGGTGTTCTACTCGACCGACGGCGAAATCCTGCTGGCGATGCAGAAGGCCCGTGAAACCGGGTCGACGATCATGATGCACGCCGAGAACGGCATCGCGATCGACCAGCTCGCCGCGCAGGCCTTCGCCTCGGGCCTCACGGAACCGGTGCAGCACGGGCTCACCAGGCCGCCGGAGCTCGAGGGCGAGGCGACGTCACGGGCGATCACGCTGGCCAAGGTGACCGGCTCGCCGCTCTACATCGTGCACCTTTCGGCGGCGCAAGCGCTGGCGGCCGTGGCGGAGGCACGCAACGAGGGCCAGAACGTCTTCGCCGAGACCTGCCCGCAGTATCTCTATCTGTCCATAGAGGACTTGGCGAAGCCGGACTTCGAGGGCGCGAAGTTCGTGGCCTCTCCCCCGCTGCGGGAGAAGTCGCACCAGGCGGACCTGTGGCGTGGCCTGCGGACGAACGACCTGTCCGTGGTGTCGACGGATCACTGCCCGTTCTGTTTCAAGGACCAGAAGGAGCTCGGGCGCGGCGACTTCCGGGCCATCCCCAACGGAATCCCCGGGGTCGAGCACCGGATGGACCTGCTGCACCAGGGCGTCGTGGCGGGCGAGATCTCGCTGGGCCGCTGGGTGGAGACCTGCTCGGCGACCCCGGCGAAGATGTTCGGGCTGTATCCGCGCAAGGGCGTCATCGCGGCGGGTTCGGACGCGGACATCGTGATCTACGACCCCACGGCCAAGCAGACACTGTCGGCCGAGACGCACCACATGAACGTGGACTACTCGGCGTACGAGGGTTTCGAGCTCACCGGCAAGGTCGAGACCGTGCTCTCGCGCGGGCGCGTCGTCGTGTCGTCCGCGGGCTTCAGCGGCAGCACTTCGCACGGGCGGTTCCTGCACCGGGACCTGAACCAGTACCTCAACTAGGGAGCCGGGCATGGATTTCGGAATCGTGCTGCAGACGGACCCACCCGCGCGCGAGGTCGTCCGGCTGATGAAAGCCGCCGAGGACCAGGGTTTCCGCTACGGCTGGACGTTCGACTCGTGCGTGTTGTGGCAGGAACCGTTCGTCATCTACTCGCAGATCCTCGCGGCGACGTCGTCCCTGATCGTCGGGCCGATGGTGACCAGCCCGGCCACCCGGGACTACTCGGTGATGGCGTCGACCTTCGCCACGCTGAACGACATGTTCGGCAACCGGACGGTCTGCGGCATCGGGCGTGGCGACTCGGCGCATCGGGTGGTCGGCAAGCCACCGTCCACTTTGGCCACGTTGCGCGAGTGCATGCACGTGGTCAAGGACCTCGCGGAGGGCCGCGAGGTGACGATGAACGACACGGCCGTGCGGATCCCGTGGGTCCGCAATGGACGGCTCGAGATGTGGATGGCCGGGTACGGGCCGAAAGCGCTCAAGATGGTCGGCGAGCACGCCGACGGATTCATCCTGCAGTGCGCGGACCCGGCGATCACGAAGTGGACGATCGGCTCGGTCCGTGAGGCGGCGCGGGCGGCCGGGCGGGATCCCGGCGGCATCACGATCTGCGTGGCCGCACCGGCGTACGTGGGCGACGACCTGGCGCACCAGCGGGAGCAGCTGCGCTGGTTCGGCGGGATGGTCGGCAACCACGTCGCGGATCTCGTCGGCCGCTACGGCGACACCGGACAGGTGCCGCGCGAGCTGACCGATTACATCCGCGAGCGGCAGGACTACGACTACGCCCACCACGGCCGGGCAGGGAACCCGTCGACCGACTTCGTGCCGGACGAGATCGTCGACCGCTTCTGCCTGCTGGGCCCCGCGTCCGCCCACATCGCGCGCCTGGAGGAGCTGGCCGAGCTGGGCGTGGACCAGTTCTCCCTCTACCTCATGCACGACGAGCGCGAGGACACCCTGGCCCGCTACGGCTCGGACATCGTCTCCAAACTCACCACCTGATTGCCCCTGAAGGCCACCTTCACAGCGTAAAACGCCGTGAAGGTGGCCTTCAGGGGCAGTCCCCGCGACGGGAGCCGGGCCGCATTGCGCCGGAGTTACGCCACGGTGGCGGGCATCGGACCCGGCGTCAGTCCACCAGGGCCTGGTAGACGAGCTGACGCAGCTGGGCGCGGATCGGGTACGTGCTCGACGGCAGCAGCTGGGTGAAGAACAACACGGTGAGGTCCTCGTCGGGGTCCACCCAGAACGCCGTGCTCGCCGCGCCGCCCCAGGCGTACTCCCCGGCGCTGGCCAGGGTTTTCGCCGCCACCGGGTCCTGCAGCACCGAGAAGCCGAGGCCGAAACCGTGGCCGTCGAACGGCGTCTCGGCGAACAGCGGCCTGCCGAAGGCCTCCAGGTCGGCGTTGCCGGGCAGGTGGTTGCTGGCCATCAGCTCGACCGTGCGCGGGCCCAGCAGGCGGACACCCTCAAGCTCGCCGCCCCGCAGCAGCATCTGCGTGAACCGGTGGTAGTCGGCGGCGCTGGACACGAGCCCGCCACCGCCCGAAAGACAGGACGGGGGACGGACGCCGACCGTGCCGAAGCTGTCGTTCCTCTTCGCGACACCGGTTCCCGGGGTGGGCACGTACAGCGCGGCGAGCCTGTCGCGCTGGGCCTCGTCCAGCACGAAAGCCGTGTCGTGCATGCCGAGCGGGGTGAAGATCCGCTCGGCGAAGAAGGTGTCGAGCGGCGAACCGGACACAACCTCGACCAGGCGGCCGAGGACGTCGGTCGCCACCGAGTAGTTCCATTCGCTGCCCGGCTGGAACACCAGCGGCAGCCCGGCCCACGCCCGGCAGGCTCCGGCGAGGTCGAGGCCGTCGGGGACGCCCCATTCGAAGCCCGCCGCGCGGTACATCGCGTCCACCGGATGGGTGTGGTGGAACCCGTAGGTCAGGCCTGCGGTGTGGGTCAGCAGGTGCCACAGGCGGATCGGCTCGGTGGCCGGTTCGGTCATCGACCGCAGCGCCGAGCCCTTGACGTACACGCGGGGCTCGGCGAACTCGGGCAGCCAGCGCGAGATCGGGTCGGTGAGGTCGATGAGCCCCTGTTCGACCAGCATCATCGCAGCGACCGAGGTGACCGGCTTCGTCATCGAGAAGATGCGCCAGAGCGTGTCGGTCTCCACCGGCAGCCCGGCCTCGAGGTCGCGCTGCCCGGCACTGCCCAGATGCGCTATCCGGCCGTGCCGGGTGACGACGGCGAGCCACCCCGGCAGCCTGCCGTCCTCGACGTATTTCGCGAAATGGGTGTCGATCCGCTTCAACCGCTCGGCGTCGAATCCGACCTCGGCCGGATCGACGTCCACCTTCAACTCAGTCGCCATGCCAGCAGGCTACGCGTTTTCGCGCGCCCGCTCGGCCGCCTTCTCCTCGCGCCAGGCCTCGTCATCCTTGCCGACGCGCCAGTACCCGGAGATCGACAGCAGGTCACGCCGGACGGCCCGGTCGCCAAGCAGGTAGGTCCGCAGCTCGCGGACGAAGCCTGCCTCGCCGTGCACGAAAGCCTGCACGACGCCGTCATGCCACTGAAGCCCGCGCACGGTCTCGGCGACGTCGCCGCCCGAAGCGCGGTGGACCCAGGTGATCTGCGCGTCGCCCTTGGTGGGCAGCGGCAGCTCCTCGGCGGCGTCCTCGACGAGGATCACCGCCCGGACGGGTGACCCCGGCGGGATGGCTTCGAGCGAAGCGGCGATCGCCGGCAGGGCGCTCTCGTCACCGACCAGCAGATGCCAGTCCGCTTCGTCACCGGGCGCGTAACCGCCACCCGGCCCGGCGAGCAGCAGCTCGTCACCGGGTTTCGCGGCGGCCGCCCAGGGCCCGGCGAGGCCCTCGTCCCCGTGGTGCACGAAGTCGAGCACCAGCTCACCGGCCCCGGGGTCGTACGAACGGACCGTGTACGTCCGCGTCTTCGGCCACTGCTCGCGCGGCAGCTCCGCACGGACCTGCCGCAGGTCCAGCGGCTCGGTGTACTCGACGCCCGGCACCCGGAAGGTGACCTTGACGTAAGCGTCGGTGAACGCGTTCGGGGTGAAGGTGGCGAGCCCCTCGCCCCCGGCCACGATCCGGATCATGTGTGGGGTGAGGCGCTCGGTGCGCAGCACCTTCAGGCGGGTCAGCGGCGCCGCCTTGCGTCCTTTTTGCTCGGCCATCTGCGGCTCCCTGTTCGACGTTCGCTGCCTTGAACTAAGGCTAGCCTAAGCCCACCCTACCCCCGACGCGAATCGTCGAGCTCCCGCAGCAGCTCGGCGAAGCCGGTCCGCACCCGGGCGCGGAACCCGATGAACAGCCGATTGGCCAGCGGCACCGCCCAGCGACCCCGGGACGCGACGTTGTACACACGGTGCGTCACCCTGGTCCCGGCCGGATCCTCGGCGACCAGGTATTCGCCGCGATACCACCAGCCGCCCTGCCGCGCGACGAGCCCGCGTTCGCGATCGGCTTCCCAGCCAGGGGACCGGAGCCGCCCGGCGATCCCGTCGAAGACCTCGGTGACCGGCGCCCTGACGACGCCGGTCACCTCGACCATCGGCTTCACGCCGCGCGCGGGTCCGAAACCCGGGTGTTGTGGAACGACGCGATGAGCCAGCCACCGGACTCCCGGACCAGCACGTACGTCAGCATCGACTCCCGGCCCGGCCCCGGCACCCCGCGCCCGTCGAGCGCGGACCCGCCACCGGCGACCACGACGGCGACGTCCTCGCGCAGGAACCGGACCCGCGGAGGCGATCCGGCTTCCACCAGTTTCATGCCACTGAGCGGGCCCTCGAACAGTGCGCGGTGACCGTCCTCGATCGCCTGGCGGCCGGGCATGTTCATCCCGAAGAAGGTGATGTAGTCGGCGTCCTCGGTGAACAGGCGGCCGTAGGCGGCGGCGTCCCCGGCGTTCCAGGCCTCGGGCAGCGCGGCGAGGACGGCGAGTACTTCGGACGTTGACGCGGTGGTCATGACAGCCTCCCAGACTGGGCGCGAACGCTGTTCGTTCGACGAACACTGTTCTACAGGCGAACGGCGTTCGCGTCAAGTACAGTGTTCGTAATGTTCACAGCCCACCACCTCAGGAGGTAGGAACCCGTGACCGTCCCCTCGCCGCCGTGGCGCCGCGAACCCCCGCGCCGTGCCGCGAAGCCGGTGCTCTCCCAGGACCTCATCGTGAAGACCGCGCTCGAGATCGTGATCGCCGAGGGCGTGGACGCGGTGAGCATGCGGCGGGTCGCGCAGGCGCTGGACACGGGACCGGCCTCGCTCTACGCGCATGTGGCGAACAAGGACGAGCTCCAGGAGCTGATGGTCGATCGCGCGCTGAACCTCGGCGAGCTGCCGGAACCCGACCCGGCGCGGTGGCTCGAGCAGGTCAAACAGCTGCTGCGGCAACAGGTCCAGGCGCTGATGACCTATCCGGGCATCGCGAAGATCGCCTGGAACGTCGTGGTCCCGGTCGGCGAGAACGCGCTGCACCAGGGCGAGGCGATGCTGAAACTGCTGCGGGCGGGCGGCCTCGACCTCCGCCAGGCCGCGTTCGCCGGGGACGCGCTTTGGCTCTACACCAAGGCGTACGCCTACGAAGCCAGCGGCTGGGCGTCCGGCGAGTTCGACGAGGCGGAGGTCGCCGAGCGCGGCAGGCAGATGACCGAGTACATGCGGTCCTTGCCGCCCACGGTCTTCCCCAACATGCTGCAGATCGGCGAGCTGTTCAACGCCGAAACCGCGCGGGAACGCTTCGAGTTCGCCCTCGACATGTTCCTCGGCGGCCTCAAAACACTGGCGGACAGCTGAAAATTCTCACCACACCGGGATCACCGCGGCGTACTGCGGCACCAGCTCGGCGCCGAGCGACTTCTTCACCTTCGACATCTTCTTGCCGAGCACGAGGGCGGGCCTGCCGACTTCGAGGGCCCAGCGCACGCATTCACCGTAGCAGTGGAAGTACAGATTGGGCCTGCCACCGGCTTCGACGGGCACGGCCGACCAGTGCCGCATGATCGGGCGCACCGGGTCGTCCAGCACGATCGCGACCGCGAGCAGCCGCCCGGAACCCGTGTCCGTGTACCGGATCACCACGACGTCGGGCTCCGCCAGCAAGGCCGTGAGGTAGCCGGTGAACTGCGGCAGCGGCACGATCGGCACGTCCCGGTGCTTGACCTCGTTGTGGCGCAGCAGTTCCGCCACCGCGGGGACGTCCGCGTCCCGGCCGGGCACGACGTCGATCGCGAGGGCGGTGTCCGCGTCGACGTCCCGGCCGATCTTGCGCAGGCTGGTCCGCCGGGCCTTCGGCAGCGACGCCGCCCACTCCGCACGGGTGGCGAACCTGGTCAGGTCGAGCACCGCGACGTCCTCGGTGCGCCGCACCAGGCGCAGGCGCCCGCTCACGGTGGCGACGCCCTCCTGCCCGACCTGCCGCAGGAGCATCACGCGGAACCGCGTGCCGAGTTCGGCCCGCATGGCGCGGGCGTACCCGTCGAGCAGCTCGCGCACGCCACCGTCGGGGCCCGCGTCGGCGAACCACCAGCCGGGCGTGGCGCTGGTTCCCGGCGCACGCACGTCGAGGCCACCCAGCAGGCCCAGCCCGGAGCCCGCGCGGGCGAACCGGTTGCGCCGCACCCCGCCGGTGACCCAGGCGGCGCAGACCACACCGCGCACGTCGCCGCCGTCCTTCAGCACGGTCACCGGCTGGTACGTCCGCGCGCACCAGGCCTGCCGGTTCAGCACCTCCCAGCTCCAGTCCGCGCGCAGGCCCGCCCGTTCCCGCAACGCCGTCCAGTACTCCGGCCGCGGGTCGAACCGCGGATCCAGCACCTCCGCCGTGACGCTCACCGGCCGAGCACCGGCCTCGGGACGGCGACGGAGAACAGGGGCCGGGTGCCGAACCCCAGTGCCCGCTTGACCGGCAGCAACGCCCGGCCCGCGGTCAGCTCCGGCCGGTCGTGCTCGATCATGAGCCGCACACACCTCGCGTAACAGTCGACATGGAGATCCTTCCGGCCCCCGTCCGCGTTCGGCCGGGCCGCCCAGTGGTGCACCGCGGGGCTCGTGGGGTGGTCGAACATCGTGTTGAAGCCCAGCAGCCGCCCGCGTTCGTCCCGGTAGGTCCTGGTGACGACCTCAGGCCGGGCAGTGAACGCCTGGAGGTACGCCGACGCGACCGGGCTGCGGGTGTCGAGGTGCAGGCCGCCGATGCGGCTGCGCTGGCCATCGCGCCAGGCACGGTCGTCCTGCCGGGCCCGATGCGCGTTGAGCAGCGTGGCCAGTGCGGGCAGCTGCGGGATTTCCTTGCCCTGGAACGTTTCCGTGTGCACCCCGGAGTCCTCGGCGAAGGCGCGCACGGTCTTCCGCAGCACGGGGTCGAGCGTCGCGGCCCAGTCCTGGGCGGAGTCGAACCTGTTCTCCAGCACCGCCACCGGGTCGATCTCGCGCGTCAGCCTGCCCCGCCCGTCGATCGCCGGAACCAGCTCGGGGGTCATCGCCCGGTAGACCACGCCGAGCAGACCCGGTCCCAGCCTCCGCCGCAGTTCCCGTTCGAACAGCCGGATCGCGCCGCGGCGAGCGTCGGCGTCGAGACGGCCACTGAAGACACACGCGGGATAGCCGCTGAGCAACGGCAGGTAGACCTCGGCCCACCGGGGCCGCAGCCGCCGGGTCCTCGCGGACGGCCGGGGCGCGAAGGCCTGCTCACGCCAGCCGCGGCACACCAGTACCGAAAGCGCGCCCACCACCGCCCCGCCCGCACGGATCAGCGCGAGCACAGGCGGGTTGCGCGAAAGCCAGGCCTCGGCGCGCAGCACCTCGTAGTCCCACACCGGCGGCAGTTTGGCGCGGTGACGGAAGAACGACCAGCCCTCGGGTTCGACGCCCTCGCGCGGGTCGACGATCTCGACCGCCAGTACGTCGTTCACCGGCCCAGCACCGGCCTCGGCACCACGGCCACGTGCAGCTGCCGTGGCCGGAAGCCGAGGTTCAGTTTCAGCTCCCCCATCCCGCGCCCCGCCGAGAGCTCCTTCGCCCCGCGCTGCGTCATGTACCGCACGCCGCGCAGGTAGGAGTCGAAGTAGATCTGCCGCCGTCCGCCCTCTTCGGGCGTCAACGCGGCCCAGTGCTGCAACGCCGGGCTGTCGGGGTGGTCGAGCATCGTGTTGACGCCCAGCAGCGTGCCCTGGTCATCGTGGTAGGTCAGTGTGTGGACGTCCGGGCGGCGCACGAAACTCTCGAAGTACGCGGGCGCCGGCGGCGTGCGGGTGTCCAATTTGGCCTTGCCGAAGCGCGTGCGGTGGTGGTTGACCAGGTGGGTGATGGTGACGATGTCGAGGTCGGTCCGGCCGGGGCCGCCGCGCACGACGAGCGTCGGATCGTCGCGCAGCTTGCGGGTGTGGCGCCGCATGCTGCTGCGCCGGTTGACGTCCAGCGACGCGATCCAGTCCTCCTCGGTGGTGAACGTGTTCTCCAGGATCGCGGTCGTGTCGACCGCCTTGATCAGCCGTCCCGGCCCGGCGGCCAGTGCCGCGAACTCCTCGCCCAGCGCGCGGTAGAGCACACCGAGCAAACCGGGGCCGAGGCGGAAACGCAGGTGCCGTTCGAACCGGCGGAGCAGCTCCCGGCGGTCACCGGCCGGCACGTCCGGCGAGAACGCGACACCGGGGTAACCACTGAGCCACGGCTGGTAGACCTCGGCCCAGAACGGTCGCAGCAGTGGCCTGCCCGGCAACGGGGCGAACCGGGGCGACAGGCGCGGGCGGCAGACGAGCACGGACATCGCCGCCACGATCGCGCCGTCCGCGGTGGCGGTGACCAGCACCGGCGGATTCCTGGCCAGCCAGGCTTCGAGGCGCATCAGCTCGTAGCCCCAGACGGGGTGCAGCCGGGCCTTGGCGCGGAACCGCGCCCAGCCCGCCGGTTCGGGATCGGTGCGGGGGTCGAGGATCTCGAACTTCACGTCAGCACGACCGGGGTGCCGTGGCGGGGGCAGGGTTCGACCGTGCCGCGGACTCCCCCGGCGACAACGACGTCCACCAGCCGAGGGGAATGCTGACGCAGCAACGTGAAAACGAGCCCGGCGCTGGTGCTCCTGGCGTACACACGGGTCCAGTCGAGATGCCAGCGCCCGCACTCGCCGAAGGCGCCGAGATAGCCCAGCAGCGGGTCGTGCAGGACACCGAAGGGCCCGTTGTCGAGCGAGTCGAGCTCGCGGTGTGGCACGGCGGCGACCTGGCGGACGAGCTCATCGGGCAGGGTCGCGGCGAACGCGGCGACGGTCTTGTCCTGGCCGACGGCCACCACGGTCCCGTTGCCCCGCAAGGTGTTGACGAGCGCGGACAGGGCGGTGTCTGGCGGGGAGTCCGGGTCCAGCACGCAGCCGCGTACGCCGGGCGGGAGGTACGCGGGCGGGCGCGGCAGCCGCGGGTCGAGCACCACGACGACGTCCCCGGCGGCGACCGGCCGGGCGATCCGCAGGACGCGGCCCAGCCCCCGGCACGGCTCGCTCGTAGCGGCGCCCCCGGCGAGCGGGACCAGGTCGACGAGCTTGCGGACAGCCTCCTCGGCCGGGAGCGCCCCGCCCGTGCTGCCCGTCCGGCCCTTCACCACGACGGGATCTTCCCGGCCGTCGAGCGCCCAGCGCTCCCGGTAGAGCGGCACGGTCGCGAAGGAAGAACGCACGGTCCTCAGATAAGCGGCACGCCAGAGTGCGCCGACCCCCAGATTCCACATGGCGGCGGAGTCTGCCACTTCGACCGGCCCGGCGGCACCACCGAGACCGAAGCGCTACCCGAAACACGAAAGACCAGACTTTATTGCTGGGCTGAACGGACGAATTCACAGAAGAACAGTCCCCAAATACCGGTTCGTCTGCCTATAACGGTCGGAACTTCAACTTCCGGCGGAGGCACAACCGGCCTCACCTGACCTGATCTGGGGACCCCATGCACAGCACTGACACGGTCGGTAATTCCCTGGCCACAGAAACAGTACTACCGACCGGAACCAGACGGTGACCAGCACCTTCACCCTTCCGGCCGAAGGTGGACTCACCGTAGTCGTTCCGTGCTTCAACGAAGTCGAAAACGTCGAACCCTCTTATCGGGAAATAATAAACGAACTCGCTGAGTACACACTCGACATACTGTACGTGGACGACGGCAGCACCGACGGAACACTCGAAGTGATACGACGACTGGCCGCCGCCGACCCTCGGGTCCGGTTCGTGTCCTTCACTCGTAATTTCGGCTTCGAGGCCGCTTTTTCTGCCGGATATCGCTACGCGCGACTACCGTGGGTACTACATATAGACGCCGATCAGCAGTTCCCGGCTGCCGAATCGAAAAAATTGATCATGAAGGCCGGGCAGGGTTTCGACGCGGTCTTCGGAATACGGACGAATCGCCAGGATCCGCTACTGCGGCGCTGGGGCACGGCGACCTTCCACTTCCTGGGCGGGCGGGTGCTGCGCATCGAGATCCCCCGGGGCGCGACCGCCTTCCGGCTGGTGCGCACCGAACTCGCCAGGACGATCGTCGAACTGCGGCTGGGCACCCCGTACTTCCTCGCCACGGTGCCCCGGCTGACCAGCCGCTACGCCACGGTCCCGGTCGCGCACCGCGCCCGCGAGCGCGGGGAGTCCAAGGTGGGCTTCGGTTTCCTGAGCTCGCACGCGATCGAACTGTTCGTCGGCTTCACCCGCAGGCTCACCACGGCGGCTTCCGCGACGGCGCTGCTGGCGTCCGGGGTGGCCCTGCTCGCCGGGGCCGGTGTCGCGGTCGGGGTACTCGGCGCGGCCGCGGTGTCGGTGACGCTCTTCGTCCTGCTCGCGGTGCTGCTGGTGGTGCTGTCGCTGACCGTGCGCTACCTCGTCGTGGTCGGCGCCGGGCAGGCCCGGCCACGGCAGTTCTACGTGCGGGAAGCGAACTTCGCCGTACAGGCGGAAGACCGGCTCTTCGCCCCGGGGGACGAGGCAGCGGGACACAGATTGAAGAACGTGAACCTGGGGAAAGGCGTTTCAGCGTGAGAACACTCGTAGTACTCGGTGGGGCCGACGGCTCGGTGGGGACCTACCGGCGAGCCAGGGAGCTCGGCTACCGCACACTCTGCGTGGACATCCGGTCCGGGGCACCGGGAGTGGCGTTCGCCGACGAGTTCCTGCAGCTCAGTGTCCGGGCCCCCGAACAGATCGCGGCCGCGCTCGACGGCCGCGACGACATCGCCGCGGTGCTCTGCCCGGCCAGCGACGTCGGCCTCCCGGCCCAGGCGTGGCTGACCCGGCACTGGAACCTGCCCGAACCGCTGCCCGACGCCGCCGTGGCCGCGTCGGTGGACAAGTCCGTGTTCCGCACCCTGTGCGACCGGATGGGCCTGCCCAGCTACCGCAGCGTCGGCGGCGTGCCGGGGCCGGAACTGGTCCACGCCGCGCAGCAGCTGCGTTTCCCCACCCTGGTCAAGCCGGTCGACTCCTCGGGCAGCCGCGGCGTGGTCGCCTGCGCCGGGCCGGGGCGGCTGCACACCTCGTTCACCGAGTCGATCGCGTTCTCGCCGTCCGGGCGGCTCGTGGTCGAGGAACACCTCGACGGCAGGCACTTCACCATCGAGGCGCTGGTCTCGCGCGGGCGGATCGTCTTCCACGCCGTCACCGAGCGCACGATCACCCCGCCGCCGTTCTTCGTCACGTCCTCGCACCTGCTGCCCGCGGAGATCACGCCGGAGACCGACAGCGAGATCGAGCGGATGCTCACCGACGTGTGCGCCGAGCTCGGCTACCGCACCGGCGCGCTGACGGTGGACGCCGTACTCGGGCGCGACGGCAGGCCGTACCTGATCGAAATGGGCGCGCGGATGGGCGGCAACGGCCTCGCCGAGGTCATCGAGAGCTGCTACGGCGTCGACCTGATGGCCGCCGGGATCGCGCTGGCCGTCGGTGAACAGCCGGTGATCACGCCGCGACCGCCGATCCCGACGCTAGTGCACATGCTGGCCTCGGACCGCGGCGGGCACCTCGCGCGCATCGAGGGCGTCGACGAGGTCCGCGCGATGCCCGAGGTCGTGGAGCTGCGCCTGTTCGCCGAGGAGGGCTCGTACATCCGTCCTTACGAGCAGGCGGGCTACAAGCTCGGCCAGGTCGTGCTCAGCGCGGACTCGGTGCCGAAGCTGCTGGCGGCCGAAGGCGCTGTCCGTGGCACGCTGAAGTTCCTGCTCGACGAGCAGGACATGGCGGTACCCCTGCCTTGACGACCCCAGCCTTGACGCCGTTGACCGGAGCCGGGCCCGCGGCGTCCATCAGACCCGCGATGGTGCTGCGGTTGCTGGCCGGGCGTGGCGCGTTCCGGCTGGCGATCCAGGTGATGGGCGTGGTGCTCATCGCCGCCTGGGGCAAGGGCGACTACGGGCGCTACGCGAGCGCGCTCGGCCTGACCACCTGGCTCAACTTCGTGCCGACAGCGGCGGAAAAGTCCGCGCTGAAGATCATCCCGCGCACGCGGCTCACCCGCGACGCGGTGGCCGGGCTCGCCGTGCGGATCGCGGGTGTCCCGGTGCTGGCGGTGCTCGCCGCGCTCGTCGTCGCGCTGGTCGTCGCCCCGCGTTCGGAGGCCGCGCTGTACCTCGCGGCGGCGGCGTGGTCGATCTCCGGGGGCATGCTGATGACCTCGTCGGGGCTGCACCGGCTGCGCGGGAGGTCCGGTCGCGACGCGGCGGCGTTCACCGCGGGCGCGCTGCTGGTGGGCCTGGCGACCGTGGCGACCTGGTCGGTGCGCTGGTCCCCCACCGCGCACCTGATGCTCCTGCTCGGCGGGCTCCTCGTCATCCTCGGCTGTTCGATGGCGGCGCAGCCCCGCGCGTGGCTGCGGGGCGAACGGCTGGACGGGCACCGGTTGTTCCCGGCTTTCGCGCGCACCACGGTGCTGCTGGGGATGACCGAGCTGCTCGACGTGCTGGCCGTCTCGGCGGTGTTCGGCGTGCTCGCACTCACCGGGCAGACGGTGGAGAGCGGGCCGTTCTACCTGGCGCTGATGGCGTCGAGCGCGTTCTGCTCGCTGTTGTTCTACCAGCTGCGGCTGCACCAGCCCGGGGCGTCGCACCGCCTGCGCGGCACCGGCGCGGCGGCCGGGCTGGTCCGGGCGGCCGGGCTGATGCGGCTGATCGAGCGGGCCGGACTCGCCTTCACGATCGTGATCGCGCTCGCCTTGGCCGTCCCCACGACACGGGACGTACTGTCCGAAAAGGACACACTGGCGGCGTATGTGACCCTCGGGGCGTTGGTGCTGTTCGAAACCGTGCTGTACGCGATCGCACTGTACGCGGGGTATCTGGTGGAGAACACCAACAGCAAGGTGCTCACGCTGACCTCGTCCTCGGCCGTCGTGGCACTGGTCGTCACGATCGCCATCGCGGCGCTGGCCGTCCCCGTGCTCGGGCCGATCGGCGGGTTCGTCGCGCTGATCCTCGGCATCGCCGCCAAGTCCTTCGCACTCCGGCGCCTGCTGCCGCGCCGCCCACTCGGATCCTGACACGGGAGAAAAGAACCATGTACGTACTGGGAATCAGCAGGGTCCACGACTCGGCCGCGGCGCTCGTGCACGACGGCGAGATCGTCGCGTTCTGCGAGGAAGAACGCTTCACCAGGGTGAAGCACGACGGCGGTTTCCCCGCCGAGGCCATCCGGTTCTGCCTCGACCGCGCGGGCATCACGCTCGCCGACGTCGACCACGTCGCCTACTACTGGCAACGCTGGAAGGAACCGATCCACGCCGCCAAGGTGTTCGCGAAGTACTTTCCCGCCACCCTGGAGGTCTTCCGCAACGACAACGGCGAGGAAGGCGGCAAGTCCGCCAGCCTGGTGGAGACGCTCAAAACGGGTGGCGGCAAGGGCGTCGACAACTACCATGTCGGCGGCGCCGTCCTCGCGCACTTCAAGCGTTCGTACACTTTGGAGCGTGACCTCAAGGACGCGCTGGAGTTCACCGCGCCGACGAGGTTCAAGGTGCACCTGGTCGACCACCACCGCTCGCACGCGGCGAGCGGCTACTACATCTCGCCGTGGGACGAGTCCGCGGTGCTCACCCTCGACGGCATCGGCAGCGACGGCACAAGCACGTATCTGGCGCACGGCAAGGGAAACCGGATCGTCGACCTGCGCCGGATCAAGTTCCCGCACTCGCTCGGCGCGATGTACGCCGGCGTCACCGGCCACCTCGGGTTCTACCCGACGATGGACGAGGGCAAGATCATGGGCCTCGCGCCGCTGGGCGACGACACCTTCGTCGACGCGTTCAAGCAGCTCATCCACCTCGACGACGACGGCGGTTTCGAGCTCGACCTGAGCTGGTTCCGCCACCACCGCACCGGCAAGCACCTGATGTCGAAGAAGTTCGCCGACGCCTTCGGTCCCGCGCGGCCGAAGACCAGGGTGACCGCGGAAAACCCGGTGCCGCAGCACTACTGCGACCTCGCGTACGCCCTCCAGATAACCCTCGAAGAAGCCGGGCTGCACCTCGCACGCTGGCTGCAGCGTGAGACGGGCTCGAAGCGGCTGTGCGTCGCGGGCGGTGTCGCGCTCAACAGTGTGATGAACGGCCGGATCCTCCTGGAGACACCGTTCGAGGACTTCTTCGCCCAGCCCGCGGCGGCCGACGACGGCTGCGCGCTCGGCGCCGCGCTGGAGGTGTCGGTCGCGAAGTACCACCGCCCGCGCCCGCGCACCGGCTACACCTACACCGGGCCGGAGTACACGGAGAACGAGATGGAGGTCGCGCTGCAGGACGCCGGGGTCGAGTACGAGCGCGTCGCCGACATCGCCGCGCACACCGCGAAGAGCATCGCGGACGGCCGGATCGTCGGCTGGGTGCAGGGCCGGATGGAATGCGGCCCGCGCGCGCTGGGCAACCGCTCGCTGGTGGCCGACCCGCGTGACCCGGAGTCGAAGACGCGGATGAACGAGAAGGTCAAGCACCGCGAGGCGTTTCGCCCGTTCGCGCCGTCCTGCCTGATCGAGCGGGCCGGTGACTACTTCGTCAGCGACTACCCGTCACCGGTGATGCTGCTGGTGTTCGACGTCCTGCCGGACAGGCGCGACGAGGTCCCGGCGATCACGCACGTCGACGGCACCGCGCGCGTGCAGACCGTCAGCCGCGAGGACAACGAGCTGTACTACCGGATGATCAGCGAGTTCGAGAAGCTCACCGGGGTGCCGATGGTGGTCAACACCTCGTTCAACGACAACAATGAGCCGATCGTCGCGAGCCCGCAGGACGCGATCGCGTGTTACCTGAAGACCGACGTCGACGCGCTGGCGCTCGGACCGTTCTGGGTCGAGAAGACCCGGCTGGAGGAAGAGACCGAATGACCGCGGAAACCGTCCGTCCCCCGGCTCCCGCGCAGAGCGGCTGGGTGGGCGCGCTGTACCGGCACCGGAGCTGGCTGTGGCTGGTGCCCGCGGTCCCGGCGGTGCTGATCACGCTGCTGGTGATGGTGGTGCTGCCGCCGGACCAGACGCTCGACAACCTGGGCGACTGGCTGTTCAAGGTGAGCCCGTTCGTGTTCGCCGTGGCCACGGTCGCGCTGTTCCCCCGCACGAAGGTGGGCCCGGCGCTGATCGTGCTGGCCGTGTTCGCCTACATGTCCTATTTGGACACCGAGCTGGTGATGCGGGTGCAGGCGTACGCCCGCGACGCGGCCACGGACGACAACGCGTTCCAGCCGGTGTACCAGTTCGAGCTGTTCGTGACGACGTTCATCGTGCTGTTCGGCCTGCTCGCCTACCGCCTCGGCGGCGGCCGCACGGCGAACGTCCTCAAAGCCGGGATCGCGTCGATCCTGGTGGTCGTCTCGGGCGTCAACGACCTCACGTTCTGGGCGCTCAACGACGTCTGGGCGGCGGGAACGAAACCGACCGAGCTGAAGTGGGCGTCGCATATGATCGTCTTCCTCGGCGGCCCGCCCAGCGTGCCCGCGGCGGTCGCCTTCATGGCCGTCCACCTCATCCTCGCCGCCGCCGTACTCGCGCTCCCCCTTGGCCGCTGGGTCAACCGCGCCCTCGCCGTCTAGAGGTCCCTGAAGGCCACTGTCTCTTCTCAGGCCCGTCGCCTCGTCGGCGACGGGCCTGACGGCGTAATACGCCGTCATGGTGGCCTTCAGGGACAGTCGGGTCAGGGGCGCAGGACGATCTTGCCGCGGGTGTGGCGCTGTTCGAGGTCGCGGTAGGCGGCGTGGACCTCGGCGAGGGGGTAGACGCGGGCGATCGGGACCTCGAGGAGACCCTTCGCCGCGAGGCTCACGAGCTCCCCGAGGACAGTGGCGTTGGCTGCCACGGCACTGCCTTCGACCTTGACGCCGTACTTTTTCGCCGCCGCGTAGTCGATGATCGTGTCGATCCGGTCGGTGTGGACGCCCAGCCGCAACGCGAGTTCGACGTAGCCGTCGCCGTAGGTGTCGATGAACGCGTCGATCTCGCCGTCGGCGGCGGTCCGGATCCGCTCCTCCACCCCGTCGCCGTACGCGACCGGGATGACGTCCTGCTCGGTCAGCCACGCGTGGTTCGCTTCGCTCGCCAGGCCGATCACGATCGCGCCGGTGTACTTGGCCAGCTGCACCACCAGCGAGCCGACCCCGCCCGCCGCCCCGGAAACGACGACGATGTCACCCTCGCGCAGGTTCACCGAGCGCACCGCGGCGTACGCGGTCGTGCCCGCGATGAACAGGGCTCCGCCGGTCTCCCACTCGACGCCGGTGGGACGCGGCACCAGGTTCTCCGCTTCGACCAGCACGAACTCGGCGTGACTGGCCCGGTTGTGGCTGAAGCCGATGACCTCGTCCCCGACCACGATCTCCTGGACGCCTTCGCCGAGTTCCGCGACCACCCCGGCGAGGTCACTGCCCTGGCCGGAGGGGAACGTGGCAGGCCACTTTTCGGCGAGCACCCCCTCGCGGATGGCGGCTTCGCCGGGGTTGATCCCGGCGGCCTTGACCTCGACGAGCACCTGCCCCGGCCCGGGGGCCGGGCGCGGGACGTCTTCGACCCGCAAGACGTCGATCCCGCCGTACTCACTGAAACGCACCGCCTGAGGCATACCGGCTCCCTTTGCTCGTTCGGTGCTTCGGCCCAACGACGGACCCGGCGGGTTTATGCCCGGGAACGGAGTGAGCAGTCCGGAAAAGCGGGAACCACCAGGGTGGCCGTGTCCTACGTCACAGCGTCAACCGCCGGACGACCCCGTCGGCGAGCAGCCTGCCCCGGTCGGTCAGCACCGCCCGGTTGTCCACAAAGGACGGCTCAAGCAGGCCGTCCGCGGCGGCCGCGTGGGCTTCGCGCGCCCCGTCGGCGTCGAGCGCGTCGAGCGGGAGACCGTCGGAAAGCCTCAGCTCCAGCATCACCCGTTCGAGATGTTGATCCTGCTCGGTGAGGACCTCGCGTCCCCCGGCCGGGGAATCCCCCGCGGCCAGCAGCGACGCGTACCTCGCCGGGTGCTTCACGTTCCACCAGCGCACACCGCCGACATGGCTGTGCGCGCCCGGCCCGGCGCCCCACCAGTCGCCGCCACGCCAGTACCCGAGGTTGTGACGGCACCGCGCCTCTTCCGAGGACGCCCAGTTGGACACCTCGTACCAGCTCAGCCCAGCCGAAGCGAGCACCTCGTCGATCAGCTCGTAGTCCGCGGCCAGCACGTCGTCGTCGGGCGCGGGCAGCTCGCCGCGCCGCACGCGGCGGGCCAGCGCGGTGCCCTCCTCCACGATCAGCGCGTACGCGGACACGTGGTCGACCCCGGCCTCGAGCACCGCGTCCAGCGAAGCCCGCAGGTCCTCGACCCGCTCACCGGGCGTGCCGTAGATGACGTCGAGGTTGACGTGGTCAAAGCCCGCGGCACGCGCCTCGGCCGCCGCCGCGACCGGACGGCCGGGGGTGTGCACGCGGTCGAGGATCTTCAGCACGTGCTGCGCGGCGGACTGCATGCCGAGCGAGATCCGGGTGAAACCGGCTTCGCGGATCCCGGCGAAGAACTCCGGCGACGTCGACTCGGGGTTGGACTCGGTCGTCACCTCCGCGCCGGGCGCGAGCCCGAAGGCGTCGCGGACGGCGTCGAGCACCGAGCTCAGGCCATCCGCGCCCAGCAGGGACGGGGTCCCGCCGCCGACGAACACGGTCTCGGCCGCCGGTGGGGAGCCGAGGACCCGCGCGGCGAGGTCCAGCTCGCGCCGCAGGCCTTCGAGCCAGGACTGCGGCGAGGAGCTCGAATCGAGTTCACCGGCGGTGTAGGTGTTGAAGTCGCAGTAGCCACACCGGGTCGCGCAGAAGGGGACGTGCACATAGACGCCGAAGGGCCGCGTGCCCAGGCCGTCGAGCGCGCTCGCGGGCAGCACGGAGTCGACGGGGGTGGTGGTTTCGGGAAGCAAGGCGGACACACCTCAGTCTCCCCCGCCTGCCCGGCGACCGGCCGCGAGGGGCCAGCACGATCGAGGTCGCGGGCGGGCGGCGCCGTCGGGTCTGCTGTGACGACAGGTTCGACGCGGGCGAGGGGGTGTCCTCAGAGTGGGACGAGCTGCACAGCCGAGGCGTTCTGCGTCACACTCCCTCCGGCACTCAAGAGCGACACTCCGGAAAACCAAGCCCCTGACCAGCGCGAACGTCGTCCCGCTGGGGCCGCCGCCTGCCGTTTCCCAGTATTCGGGCACGTCTGGACCACATTCTGGGCACATGGCACGCTGGCGGAGTGACTCGTGCCGGTGTTCGCCTCGTGGCCCGTCGCCACGTCGATCTCCAGCGCGTGGCGAGCGCACTCTGTGCCGAGCACCGCTGACTCCCTGCCACCACCACCGCACTCGAAGACGGACCAGGCAGCGACACCCGCGCAGCGCCCCTGCGGTGTGCCGGTGTCGCTGCCTTGCACCCAGCCGGAGGACACCCATGGCCTCGCCCACGCGCGAAACACCCAGCCGCGCCCCGCGCGTCAAGCAGAAGCGGGGCGAAGGGCAGTGGGCTCTCGGCTACCGGGAGCCGCTGAACCCGAACGAGCGCTCGAAGAAGGACGACAACCCGCTCAACGTCCGCGCGCGGATCGAGAACATCTACGCCCACCGTGGCTTCGACGCGATCGACCCCGGTGACCTGCGCGGGCGCTTCCGCTGGTTCGGCCTCTACACGCAGCGCAAGCCGGGGATCGACGGCGGCCGCACCGCGACGCTGGAGCCCGAGGAGCTCGACGACAGCTACTTCATGCTCCGGGTCCGCCTCGACGGCGGCATCCTGAGCACCGACCAGCTGACCGTGCTCGGCGAGATCTCGCAGGACTACGCCCGCGACACCGCCGACATCACCGACCGGCAGAACATCCAGTACCACTGGATCCAGGTCGAGGACGTCCCGGCGATCTGGGAGAAGCTCGAAAAGGCCGGGATGACCACGATGGAGGCCTGCGGCGACAGCCCCCGTGTCATTCTCGGCTCCCCCGTGGCAGGCATCGCCGCCGAGGAGATCATCGACGGCACACCGGCGATCGACGAGATCAAGCGCCGCTACATCGGCGACCCGCAATACGCCAACCTGCCGCGTAAGTTCAAGACGGCGATCTCCGGCCAGTCCGACGTGACCCACGAGATCCACGACGTCGCGTTCGTCGGCGTGAACCACCCGGAGCACGGCCCCGGCTTCGACGTCTGGGTCGGCGGCGGGCTGTCCACCAACCCGATGTTCGGCCAGCGCCTGGGTGCCTGGGTGCCGCGCGACGAGGTCCCCGACGTCTGGGAAGGCGTGATCAGCGTCTTCCGCGACTACGGCTACCGGCGGCTGCGGGCACGGGCGCGGATCAAGTTCCTGGTCAAGGACTGGGGCGCCGAAAAATTCCGCGAGGTGCTCGAAACCCAGTACCTCAAGCGCGAGCTGATCGACGGCCCGGCGCCCGAGGTCCCCGCGAAGCCGATCGACCACGTGGGCGTGCACCCACAGGTCGACGGCAGGTTCTACGTCGGCGCGGCGCCCATCGCCGGCCGGGTGTCCGGCGCGAAGCTGGTCGCCGTGGCCAAGGCCGCCGAGCGCGCCGGGTCGAACCGGGTCCGGCTCACCCCGCAGCAGAAGCTCGTCGTGCTGGACGTGCCGCGGGCTGAACTCGCCACACTGCGGGACGAGCTGTCCGAACTGGGCCTGGAGACCAACCCGTCGCCGTGGCGGCGCGGCATCATGGCCTGCACCGGACTGGAGTTCTGCAAGCTGGCGATCGTCGAGACGAAGGCCCGCGCGCTGGACCTCGTGACCGACCTCGAGCAGTCGCTCGCCGACATCCAGGCCGAGATCGACACCCCGGTCACCGTGCACCTCAACGGCTGCCCCAACTCCTGCGCCCGCATCCAGACCGCGGACATCGGGCTCAAGGGCCAGATCGTCACCGACGCCGAGGGCAACCAGGTCGAGGGCTTCCAGGTGCACCTCGGCGGCGGGCTCGGCCTCGACACCGGCTTCGGCCGGAAACTGCGCGGCCACAAGGTCACCAGCGCGGAGCTGACCGGCTACGTCGAGCGGATCGTCCGCGCGTACGTCGCCGGGCGCGAACCCGGCGAGCGGTTCGCGCCGTGGGCGGCCCGCGCCGAGGAGAGCGTCCTGCAGTGACCGAACGAGCGAACCCCTTCTACTGCCCCTATTGCGGCGATGAGGATCTCAGGCCGGAAGAGAACGGCGGCTGGCTGTGTTCGGCCTGTCGACGGGTCTTTTCGGTCAAGTTCCTCGGCCTGTCCCTACCGGAGGTGAGCAAGTGACAGCCACTGCGGACTACAAGACGCTGGCGGAACGGGCTTCCCAGGAGCTCTCCGAAGCCACGGCTGAAGAAGCACTGCGCTGGACCGCCGAGCACTTCGGCGACGACTTCATCGTGGCGTCGAACATGCAGGACGCCGTGCTCATCGACCTGGCCACCAAGGTCAAGTCCGATGTGGACATCCTGTTCCTCGAGACGGGCTACCACTTCGCCGAGACGATCGGGACCCGCGACGCCGTGCAGACGGTGTACCCCGGCGTCCGGATCGTCAACGCGCAGGCCGCGCAGAGCGTCGCCGAACAGGACGCCGAGCACGGCCCGAAGCTGCACGAACGTAACCCGACGCTGTGCTGCCAGCTGCGCAAGGTCGTGCCGCTGCGAAACACCCTGGCGAAGTACTCCGCCTGGGTGACCGGCGTCCGCCGGGTCGACGCGCCGACCCGCGCGAACACCCCGATAGTCGCCTGGGACGACCGCAACGGCCTGGTCAAGATCAACCCCCTCGCGGCGTGGAGCGACGACGAGTTCGCCGGCTACATCAGCGAGCACGGGATTCTCGAAAACCCGCTGGTGTCCGTGGGCTACCTGTCGATCGGCTGCGCGCCATGCACCGCGAAGGTCGCGCCGGGGCAAGACCCGCGCAGCGGCCGGTGGGCAGGCCAGTCCAAGACCGAGTGCGGTTTGCACGGCTGAGAGGGAATCCATGACCACGCTCGAGCCCGCCACCGATGCGGCACAAGACAACCTGGCCGCGCTCGAATCCGAGGCCATCCACATCTTCCGCGAGGTAGCGGGTGAGTTCGACCGCCCGGTGATCCTCTTCTCCGGCGGCAAGGACTCGACGCTGCTGCTGCACCTGGCGATCAAGGCGTTCTGGCCCGCGCCGGTGCCGTTCCCGCTGCTGCACGTCGACACCGGGCACAACTTCGACGAGGTCCTCGAGTTCCGCGACCGCGTCGTCGCGAAGCACGGGCTGCGCCTGGTCGTGGCGAAGGTCCAGGACTGGATCGACGACGGACGGCTCGAGGAACGCGCCGACGGCCTGCGCAACCCGTTGCAGACCACACCGCTGCTGGACACGATCTCGGACAACAAGTTCGACGCGGTGTTCGGCGGCGGCCGCCGCGACGAGGAGCGCGCCAGGGCGAAGGAGCGGATCTTCAGCCTGCGCAACTCCTTCGGCCAGTGGGAGCCGCGCCGCCAGCGGCCGGAACTGTGGAACCTCTACAACGGACGCCACCGTCCCGGCGAGCAGGTCCGGGTGTTCCCGCTGTCCAATTGGACCGAGGCCGACGTCTGGAACTACATCGCGCGGGAGAAGGTCGACCTGCCGTCGATCTACTACGCCCACCAGCGTGAGGTCTACCTCCGCGACGGCATGTGGCTCGCCGAAGGCCCGTGGGGCGGCCCGCGTCCCGGCGAACAGATGAGCGAGCGCACCGTGCGGTACCGGACCGTCGGCGACGGCTCGTGCACCGGCGCGATCGAGTCCACGGCGTCCACTGTGGACGAGGTCATCGCCGAGGTCTCGGCTTCCCGGCTGACCGAGCGCGGCGCGACACGTGCCGACGACCGGATGTCCGAAGCCGCCATGGAAGACCGCAAGCGAGAGGGCTACTTCTGATGAGCAGCTTGTTGAGGCTCGCCACGGCGGGCAGCGTCGACGACGGGAAGTCCACCCTCGTCGGGCGGCTGCTGTACGACACGAAATCCGTGCTCGCCGACCAGCTGGACGCGGTCACCCGGGCCAGTGTCGACAAAGGACTGTCCACACCGGACCTCTCGCTGCTCGTCGACGGCCTGCGCTCCGAGCGCGAGCAGGGCATCACCATCGACGTCGCGTACCGGTACTTCGCGACCCCGCGCCGCAGCTTCGTGCTCGCGGACACCCCCGGCCACGTGCAGTACACCCGCAACACGGTCACCGGCGCGTCCACCGCACAGCTCGCGGTGCTGCTGGTAGACGCACGTAAAGGTGTCATCGAGCAGACCCGCCGCCACGCGGCCGTGCTCGCGCTGCTCGGCGTCCCGCACCTGGTGCTGGCGGTGAACAAGATCGACCTGGTCGGCTACGACGAGGCCATTTTCACCGTGATCGCGGAGGAGTTCGCCGCGCACGCCGAGTCGCTCGGCTACGCCCGGGGCTCGGTGCTGGCCGTGCCGGTGTCCGCTCTCGAAGGCGACAACGTGGCCACACACTCGGACAAGACGCCGTGGTACTCCGGGCCGACCCTGCTGGAGCACCTGGAAACGGTGCCCGTCGCGCCGGATCCGCACGATTCGGCGTTCCGGTTCCCGGTGCAGTACGTGATCCGGCCGCGCACCGCGGACTATCCCGACTACCGGGGCTACGCGGGTCAGATCGCCGCGGGGACCGTGCGTCCGGGCGACGAGATAATCGTGCTGCCGCAAGGATTGCGCAGCAAGGTCGAACGCATCGACACCGCCGACGGCCCGCTGGACGAAGCGGGCGCCGGGACCTCGGTGACGCTTCTGCTGGCCGACGAGCTCGACATCGCCCGCGGCGACCTGATCGCGTCGGCGGACCGGCCGCCGGAGGTCAGCGACGAGATCACGGCGACCCTGTGCTGGCTCTCGGCCAAGCCGCTCCAGGCCGGGGCCCGGGTACTGGTCAAGCATGGCGCCCGGACGGTGCAGGCGTTCGTCGAGGACCTGCACGCCCGGTTCGACGAGCAGGCGCTGTCCAGTGTGGCCGCACCGGATTCCTTGGCGTTGAACGACATCGGCCAGGTCACCCTGCGCCTCGCCGAGGCGATCGGTGTGGACGACTACGGCACCAGCCCCCGCACCGGCGCCTTCCTGGTGATCGACCCGAAGGACGGCGACACGCTGGCCGCGGGAATGGTCGGCGAGCGGTTCGCGTGAGCGTCCCCCTCGTCGCCGTCGCGCACGGCAGCCGCGATCCGCGTTCGGCACAGACCGTGCGCGAGCTGATCGGGGCCGTCCGCGCGCTGGCGCCGGGGGGCGACCTCCGGGAGTCCTTTTTGGACCTCTCGGAGCCTCGGCTGACCGACGTGCTACGCGGGCTGTATGCCGAGGGGCACCGCGAGATCGTGGTGGTGCCCCTGCTGCTCGGCGTGGCCTATCACGCGCGGGTCGACCTTCCCGCGCTGGTCGAGGAGGTCCGCGGCGGCAGCCCCGGCCTGACCGTGGCGATCTCGGACGTCCTGGGCGTCGACCCGGCGCTGGAAGCCGTCGCGCTCGACCGGCTGGCCGAGTCGGGCGCCGACCTGGCCGACCCCGGACTCGGCGTCGTGCTGGGCGCGGTCGGCTCGTCGAACCCGGCGGCCAACAACGCCGTCGCGGCGATCGCCGCCCGCTGGACCGCGCGGGGCCTGCGGACGGCACCGGCGTTCGCCAGCGCGTCACCACCCGGCGTGCCCGCCGCGATCGCCACCCTGCGCTCGCTCGGCGCGCGGCGGCTCGCGGTCGCGGGCTGGTTCCTGGCGCCGGGCCTGCTGCCCGACCGGATCGCCGCCCTCGCCCGCGAAGCCGACCCTTCAGTGCTCGTCGCGGGCCCGCTCGGCCCGGATCCCCGCGTCGCCGGGCTGGTCCTCGACCGCTACACGGCCGCCGCCGTCCCGCTCACCACCACCACCACCATCGGCTAGAACTGCCCCTGAAGGCCACCATGACGGCGTTAGACGCCGTCGCGTGGGGACGCCATCAAGGATGGCCTTCAGGGACTTGCCGGGGTCACGACGAAGATCACACCGGCTGCCGTGGGGACGGTGTGCGAAGGTGTGGCCATGGCTGACGAATTGGTGCACTACGACGTGGTGGGCGGCACCGCCACGATCACCCTGGACTCCCCGCACAACCGCAACGCGCTGTCCGCGCGGCTGCGGCGGGAGCTGAGCGCGTCGCTGGCGAAAGCGCGTGACGACGACGCCGTGCGCGTCATCGTGTTGACGCACACCGGGCCGGTGTTCTGCGCGGGCATGGACCTCAAGGAAGCACGCGGGGCGGGGTCCGGTGACCAGGGGGTCAACGAGTTCCCGAAGATCCTGGACCAGCTGTGGACCAGTCCGAAACCGGTGGTCGCGCGGCTGGCCGGGCCCGCCAGGGCGGGCGGGATCGGGATGGTCGCGGCCACCGACATCGCGGTCGCCGTGCACGAGGCGACCTTCGCGTTCTCCGAGGTCCGGATCGGGGTCGTCCCGGCCGTCATCTCGCTGACCGTGCTGCCGCGCCTGTCCGCGCGCGCCGCGCACGAGCTGTTCCTGACCGGCGACGTCTTCGACGCGAAGCGCGCGGTGGACATCGGCCTGATCAACTCCGCCGTCACCGCCGACGAGCTCGACGGCGAGGTCGCCCGGTACGTCAAGGCACTCGCCCTCGGCGGCCCGAAGGCACTGGCCGCCACCAAGGCACTGCTCAGCAGGCCGCGCCCGGCCACCCCCGGCGAAGGCTTCGAGGCGATGAACGCGCTGTCCGCGGGCTTCTTCGCGAGCGAAGAAGGCCAGGAGGGCATCACCGCCTTCGCCCAGAAGCGCAAGCCCAGCTGGGTCCCCGAGTCCTGAACCCTGCCGCCGCGTCCCGCCCCGCACACCGGGGCGGACGCAGCGAGGGCTACGAGTCGGTGAGGACCACGCTGAACCGCCGGGAATCACCGGGATCGAACGCGCGCTGGGCGTCCGAGAGCACGCTCCGGATCGCCAGGTAGGCCTTCGGTTCCTTCGCGCGCAGCGCGTCCGAACCGGCCCAGATCAGCACGTGCTCGCCTACCGGCAGCCACGCCAGGTCGGTGAGGCAGTCATAGAGCGCGTCCAGGTTGTGCCCGAAGTAGTCCGGGAACGACAGCGCCTCGGCGATCGCGCTCAGCGTGCTCGTCTTGTCGACGGCGCGCCGCCCGTCCAGGACGTGCGGATACGCGCCGCGGGTGTACGCGTGCTCGGCCGCTTCCTTGGCTGTTTCCTGGGAGTCGGCCTGCTCCGCCGCGCTCATCGGCCCGGATCCACGACGACGAACGAGGCGTAATGGTCCTCGGTGAAGAACAGCTCCTTGGCCTGGCCGGCGATCAGCCGCCGCGGCCCGCGATCGGGACTCTTGGGCGTCTTGACCGTGAACTCGTGGTAGTACCCGGCCTGCTTGCGCGGCAGGACCTTCTCGCGGTTCTCGAACACGACGTCGTCGTTGCGCGGGTACGGGTACGGCCCACCGGCCTGGATCAGCTTCCAGGTGTCCTTGGCCTCCGCGGGCAGCGCGGACAGGGGTTTGACGGCCAGCCCGGAGTCGCTCCCGGCGAGCTTCGACGAACCCTGCGTGGCCTTCCCGCTGGTGGCCTGCGCGCCGGTCGAAGCGGGCGCGCCGGCCGGGGTGTCGTCACTGGCCGCGTTCTTGACGAACCAGCCGCCGACGACCAGGACGAGCAGACCGATCAGTGCGGCGGTGATCCGCCTTCGGTTGACCATGGTCAGGCAGCTTAGGAGTGGTCCGGGCGGTGGTCGTCGCGGCCCGTGCCGAACAGGCCGGCGACCCTGTCGACCAGCTTGTCGATCACCCAGGCCGCGGCCAGGCACAACGGCACCACCACGACGATGACCAGCACGAACTGCACCGGGAACCACTGCTGGGCGAGCCACAGCTCAGCCCCGTCCCACCAATCCGCCAGCCCGTTGACCACGCTGTGATCCTACGCCCGCCTCGCTGCCGGACGGGCGCGGGCCAGGTAGGTTGCAGACATGTTCGCCGTGTACGCGCAGGAGCCCAACGCCGAGAACCCCCTGAACTCGCTCGTCGTCGGGGAGCGCCCCGAACCCGAGGTCCCCGACGGCTGGGTCCGGGTCACCATCAAGGCCGCGAGCCTGAACATGCACGACCTCTGGACGTTGCGCGGGGTCGGCATCAAGCCCGACAAGTTCCCGATGATCCTCGGCTGCGACGGCGCGGGCACGCTCGACGACGGCACCGAGGTCGTCGTGCACTCGGTGATCAACGCGCCCGGCTGGCAGGGCGACGACACCCTCGACCCGAAGCGCAGCCTGCTCACCGAGGTCCACCAGGGCACCTTCGCCGAGCAGGCCGTCGTGCCCGCGCGCAACGTGGTGCCGAAGCCGTCCTCGCTGTCCTTCGCCGAAGCGGCCACGATGGGGACCGCCTGGCTGACCGCCTACCGGATGCTGTTCGTGAAGTCAGGTCTGCGGCCCGGCCAGACGATGCTGGTGCAGGGCGCCTCCGGCGGCGTCTCGACGGCGCTGGTCCAGCTCGGCCGCGCCGCGGGCTTCCGGGTGTGGGTCACCGGCCGCACCGACGACAAGCGCGCCCTGGCCGAGAGCCTGGGTGCGCACCAGACCTTCGAGTCCGGCGCCCGGCTGCCCGAGCGGGTCGACGCGGTGTTCGAGACCGTCGGCAAGGCGACTTGGTCTCATTCGGTCAAATCGCTCAAACCGGGCGGGATCATCGTGGTGTCCGGCTCGACCAGTGGCGCGGACGCGAACGCGGAGTTGCAGCGGGTGTTCTTCCTGCAACTGCGCGTGACCGGTTCGACCATGGGCACCCGCGAAGAGCTGGCCGACCTGCTGTCCTACCTCGAGCTCACCGGGGTGCGGCCCCAGATCGGCGCCGAGCTCCCGTTCACCGACGCCGCACAGGGCTTCCGGAACATGCTCGACGGCGAGACCGCGGGCAAGATCGTGTTCACGCACTAGGCCGAATGGTGGTCTAGACCCCCAGCGGTAGTGACCCGAGCGGGTGACCCGGCCGGAAAGGGCTTACTTTCCAGCCCTGTCAGTAAAACCAGCGACCTGGCGATTCCGCCAGAGCACTGCCGGAAGTCCCGAAAATGCCCTAGTTGTGCCCGAAATTCCAGCAAAACGCGACCTTCGTTCGATATCCTGTAGACATGACCGCGACGCAGCGGCCCGCACCGGGTACCCCGGCCGGCCCGCACCCCACGGATCCGGGTGACATCCGGGTCTCTTACCGGCGCTTCGCCGGGGTGCGCACGCGGGTGCTCGAGGTCGGGCCGCCGGTCGCCGAACCCGAGGACCGCGTCCCCCGTCGCGGTCTGGGCAAACGCACGCCGGCCAGGGCCCACACCCGGCCCACGGCGCCACGGCTGGTCCTGCTGCACGGCTACTGCGACAGCGCGGACACCTGGCGTCCGGTCCTCGCCCTGTTCGCCGAGGCGGGCGTCCCGGCCATCGCGGTCGACCTCCCGGGCTTCGGCGAGGCCCAGCCGCTGCGGCCGGGCCCGATGCTCCCCCAGCTCGACGCCTTCACCGCCGCCGTCATCCGCGAGCAGGCCGTGCTGGGCACGGTGGTCCTCGCCGGGAACTCCCTCGGCGGCACGATGAGCCTGCGGGCCGCCCAGAATCCCCGGCTGCCGATAGCCGGGGTGGCCTCGATCGCCGCGCCGGGGTTCGTCGACTCGTGGCTGGTCCGCACGGTCGCGAAGTACCCGCTGCCACTGCGCCTCTACTCCGCCCTGCCGCTGCCGATCCCCGGGTTCCTGGTTCGCGCGGTCGCCGAACAGGTCGTCCCCCGCCTGCTCTACGCCGACTCGGCCACCGCGGACGTCGAGCAGGTCCGCCGGTTCACCGCGCTGTTCCCCGACTACCGCGCCACCACGGCCCGCCTGGAAGAGGCCAGGCAGCTGGTGTCCGAGCTGGCCACCGCGTACCAGCTGGACTCGGTCCGCGTCCCGCTGCTGGTGGTCGTCTGTGGCAAGGACAAGCTGGTCACCGCGGCCTCCGGCCGTCAGCTGCACGCGCTGGTCCCGCACAGCAGGCTGCTCGTGCGGGAGAACTGGGGCCACTGCCCGCAGCTGGACGACCCGATCGAGCTTTCGGAACTGCTCGGCTACTTCGCCGCCGGCGTGAGCCGCACCCGGCGAACGGACAATGTCACCGGTCTCTTCGGGCAGGACACCGCCGCCGGATAGCTCCCGGGGCGCGAGTCCAGTACGGTCCGCCGTTGGGCCCCTCACCGGGCCCGGCACACGACCACCGGTTTGGGAGACAATGATGTCCGCTCCACACGACCCCGGCACGAGCTCAGGGGTCTTCCGACGCAAGCCGATCGAGCAGATCGACGACGGCAGCGAGGGCGTCGGCCTGCAACGCACGCTCGGCCTGCGCCAGCTGACCGCGATCGGCGTCGGCGGCATCATCGGCGCCGGGATCTTCTCCCTCGCCGGCGCGGTCGCCAACCAGACCGCCGGCCCCGCGGTGCTGATCTCGTTCCTGATCGCGGGAATCGCGAGCGCGGCGGCGGCCTTCTCCTACGCCGAGTTCGCGGGCCTGATCCCCCGCGCCGGTTCGGCGTACACCTACGGCTACGCGGTGCTGGGCGAGATCGTCGGCTGGTTCATCGGCTGGGACCTGCTGCTCGAATACACCGCGATCGTGTCGGTGGTCGCGATCGGCATCTCCGGCTACTTCAACGACCTGCTGGGTTTCCTGGACATCAAGCTGCCGCTGTGGATGTCCGGCGCGCCCGGCACCGAGAAGGTCGGCGAGGTCGCGGCCGGCTCGTACAAGGTGAACCTGTTCGCGGTGCTGCTGTGCCTGCTGATCGCGTTCATCCTCAACCAGGGCATGAAGAACGCGGCCCGGTTCGAGACGCTGCTGGTGTACCTGAAGGTCGCGCTGGTGATACTGGTGATCGTGGTCGGCGCGTTCCACATCAACACCGGCAACTACGACAACTTCTTCCCGTTCGGCCTCTCCGGCGCGTTCACCGGCGCGGCGACGGTGTTCTTCGCGGTGTTCGGCTATGACGCGATGTCCACCGCGGCCGAGGAGTCGAAGGACTCGACCAAGCACATGCCGAAGGCGATCCTCTACTCGCTGGCGATCTCGATGGTGCTCTACGTCCTCGCCTGCCTGGTGCTCACCGGCATGGTGAACTTCAAGGACATCAACCCCACCAGCGCGTTCTCCAGCGCGTTCAAATCCGTCGGGCTGCCGTGGCTGGGCGCGGTGATCGCGGCGGGCGCCATCATCGGCATCCTGACGGTGCTGTTCACCTTCCTGATGGGCGCGACCCGCGTCGGCTACTCGATGAGCCGCGACGGCCTGCTGCCGAAGTGGTTCTCGAAGACCCACCCGGTGCGCAAGGTCCCGAGCCGGATGACCTGGATCCTCGGCGGCGCGTCCGCCCTGATCGCCGGGTTCCTGCCGATCGGCGAGGCCGCCGAGCTGACCAACATCGGCATCCTGCTGGCGTTCGTCGTGGTGTGCGTCGCGGTGATCGTGCTGCGCTACAAGCAGCCGGACCTGCCGCGCACGTTCAAGACCCCCGGGATGCCGGTGGTCCCGATCATCGGCGTGTTCTTCTCGCTCTGGCTGATCACGTTCCTGCAGTGGCAGACCTGGCTGCGCTTCGCCATCTGGTTCGCGATCGGCATGGTCATCTACTTCGGCTACAGCCGCAGCCACTCCGCGCTGGCCAAACGCGGCTCGGACCCCGAGTCCACCGACTGACCCCCTCCCGCGAGATGAACGGGCCGTCTATGGCGTTTTTGCCATGAACGGCCCGTTCATCCCGCTTCGGAGGCCCGCTTCGTCAGCGAAGCCGCTCCACCCGCGAAAGCGCTTCGCGCGCCTCGGCGCGTAGGCGGTCCACGATCGACGCGGCGGGGCCCGCGGGCGCGAGTGGGTAGGTCTGCCCGGCCCAGAGCGACATCGCCTCCGGGTCGCCCGCCTTCGCGGACGCGGCACGCACCGGCTTGCTGAGGTGGTGAAGTTGCGGATACGCCGCGGGCGCGTCCGCGGACAGGTCGCTGAGCACGCGGTTCACCAGGCCACGGGCGGGACGGCCGCTGAAAGCGCGGGTGAACGCCGTCCGGCGGTCCCCGGCCGCGAGCGCGTGGCGCTGGGCGAGCGGTGTCCCGGCCTCGTCCGCCTGCAGGAAAACCGTGCCCAGCTGGGCGGCGACGGCACCGGCGGCCAGCACCGCGGCGATGTCCGCGCCGTGCACGAGCCCGCCCGCCGCGATCAGCGGCAGGGTCACCTTCGCGGCGACGAGCCGGAGCAGCGCCAGCAGGCCGTACTGCTCTCCCCCGGCAGGCGAGCCGGGGTCGTCGGCGAACAGGCTCCGATGTCCGCCCGCCTCGAAACCCTGTACGCACAAGGCATCCGCGCCCGAGGAGGCGGCGAGCACGGCTTCATCGGGATTCGTCACGGTCACGACCACCTGACTGCCGACGTCGTGCAGGCGCCGCACCTCCTCGGCCGCCGGCGCGCCGAAGGTGAACGAGACGACCGGCACCCGGCGCTCGATCACGACGGCCAGCTTGGCCGGATACGCGTCGTCGTCCCACCGCGGTTCACCGAGTTCGACGCCATAGCGGATCGCCTCGGCGAGCAGGCGTTCACGATGCGCGGTGAGGTCGGCCGCCGAACGGGCGCCGGGCAGGAACAGGTTCACCCCGAACGCCCCGCCGGTCAGCTCAGCCGTCGTGGCGATCTTCTCGTCGAGCGCGTCCGCGGTCAGGTAACCCCCGGCCAGAAAGCCGAACCCACCGGCGGCGCTCACCGCGGCCACCAGCTCCGGCGTGGTCGGCCCGCCCGCCATCGGGGCCGCGATCAGCGGAAAACGGAGATTCTCAAACACCAGACCGACGATAGCCCAACCACAGCCGCTCCCCGCCGACCACCAACCCCGACCACCAACCTCGACCACCACGTTTTTTGCCGACCACCACGTTTTTGCCGCCACCACTAGGGCCTCCGCCGCCACGAGTCCGTGAGCGCACCGGTCAAAACACTTGCGCTACGCTGCCCTATGGCCGCAGATCTGGAACTCGTGCGCACACTCTCCCTCGCCGAACACGGGCTGGCGACAATCGCCACCACCCGCACGGACGGCACTGTGCACGCCTCGATCGTCAACGCCGGAGTGATCGATGACCCGATCACCGGCAATCCCAGTGTCGCCTTCGTGGGTATCGGCGGGGCGCGCAAACTCGACCTGCTGCGCCGCAACGGGCATGCCACCGTCGTCTTCCGGCGCGGCTGGGAATGGGTTTCCGTACAGGGCGCGACACATCTGATCGGCCCGGACGATCCGGATCCCGACTTCGACGCCGCCGGGCTGCCGAAACTGCTGCGCGACGTGTTCGTCGCGGCGACCGGCACCCACGACGACTGGGCCGAGTACGACCGCGTGATGGCGGGGGAACGCCGCGTCGCCGTGTTCATCTCCGCCACCAGGCTGAGCGGCAACAGCTGACCGCGAAACCGCCGGAATCGGGCATACTCGCCGCATGGCAGAGTGGCAGCAAGTGCTTCTGACGGCGAGCACGCGCAAGGCCGCGAAGGTCTGAGAACGCGTCTGAGAACTGACTCATTCGCCCGTTTCATACCGCCATGACCGTTTCACGCGTGCCCCTGAAGGCCACCATGACAGCGTTAGACGCCGTGAAGGCTCCCATCAGGGCACACGGCAAAGCCTGGGGTCGCGACTGAAGGGGACTCACGCGGCCCTAGGCACCAAACTGGACGCCATGACATCAGTTTCCGGACGCCCTCTAACTGATCGGTCTCGGTGCGTTCGGGGTGGTGCTCACCGCCGGAACCTGGGTGGGCAACGGAACTCCGGTGCTCGCCCTGATCGGCATCGCCGGGATGGCGGGCATCCTCGGCATCACGTGGCGCGGGCGCGTCGCCATCTCCGTCAACCAGCAGGGCCTGCAAGTCCGGGGCGGCGGTGTCGGCACCTTCGGCTGGAGCACGATCTCCGAGATCACGACCGCGCCCTCCACCCTGCTGGGCGGCAACACCTGCTGGGCGGCAGCACCTGCTGGCCGGCCGTCTGGATCGTGACCACCGACAGCGAGTGGATCCAGACCAGGGTGGTGCGCTGGGACCAGCGGAACCGAAGCGAACTGCCGCCGTCCAAGAGCAAGTCGAAGGTCGACCCGGCGCAGTTCGACCGGGCACTGGACGTCCTCCAGCAGGCGCTACGCGCGAGCCGCGCCTAGCGCACACAAGGAAAAGGCCCCCGAACCGAGTGGTCCGGGGGCCTTTCTCCGAGAACTACTTCTTGGTCTTGCCGGAGTCCTCAGTGGACAGTGCGGCGACGAAGGCCTCCTGCGGGACCTCGACCCGGCCGACGGTCTTCATCCGCTTCTTGCCTTCCTTCTGCTTCTCCAGCAGCTTGCGCTTACGCGAAATGTCACCGCCGTAACACTTCGCGAGCACGTCCTTGCGGATCGCGCGGATGGTCTCGCGGGCGATGATCCGGGCGCCGATGGCGGCCTGGATCGGCACTTCGAAGCTCTGCCGCGGGATCAGCTCACGCAGCCGGTTCACCATGCGGTTCCCATAGGCGTAGGCGTCGTCCTTGTGGACGATCGCGGAGAACGCGTCGACGCCCTCGCCCTGCAGCAGGATGTCGACCTTGACGAGCTCCGCGGCCTGCGTGCCCGCCTCTTCGTAGTCCAGCGAGGCGTACCCGCGCGTGCGGGACTTCAGCGTGTCGAAGAAGTCGAAGATGATCTCGCCCAGCGGCATGTTGTACCGCAGCTCGACCCGGTCCTCGGACAGGTAGTCCATGCCCAGCAGCGCGCCGCGCTTGCCCTGGCACAGCTCCATGATCGTGCCGATGAACTCCGACGGCGCCAGGATGGAGACCTTGCTGACCGGCTCGAGCACCTTGTCGATCTTGTTGCCGGTCGGCCAGTCGGACGGGTTGGTGACGTGGATCTTCTTGCCGTCGTCCTGCACCACGTCGTACACCACGTTGGGCGCGGTCGAGATGAGGTCGAGGTTGAACTCGCGCTCCAGCCTGTCCCGGGTGATCTCCAGGTGCAGCAGCCCGAGGAACCCGCAGCGGAACCCGAAACCGAGCGCGACCGAGGTCTCCGGCTCGTAGTCGAGCGCCGCGTCGTTGAGCTGGAGCTTGTCCAGCGCCTCGCGCAGCACCGGGTAGTCGGAACCGTCGACCGGGTAGAGCCCGGAATAGACCATCGGCTTCGGCTCGCGGTAACCGGCCAGTGCCTTGGTCGCGCCGTTGCGCTCGGAGGTGACGGTGTCACCGACCTTCGACTGGCGGACGTCCTTCACCCCGGTGATGAGGTAGCCGACCTCGCCGACGCCGAGCCCGACACTCGGTTTGGGGTCCGGCGAGATGATGCCGACCTCGAGGAGTTCGTGGGTGGCGTTGGTGGACATCATGCGGATCCGCTGGCGAGGGGTGATCCGGCCGTCCATCACGCGGATGTAGGTGACCACGCCGCGGTAGGTGTCGTAGACCGAGTCGAAGATCATCGCGCGCGGCGGGGCGTCGTTGTCGCCGACGGGGTGCGGCACCTGGCGCACGGCCTCGTCGAGCAGCTCGCGGACGCCGACCCCGGTCTTCGCCGAGACCCGCAGCACGTCCGAGGGTTCGCAGCCGATGAGGTGGGCGATCTCACCCGCGTACTTGTCCGGGTCCGCGGACGGCAGGTCGATCTTGTTGAGCACCGGGATGATGTGGAGGTTCTTCTCCAGCGCGAGGTACAGGTTGGCCAGCGTCTGGGCCTCGATCCCCTGCGCCGCGTCGACAAGCAGGATCACGCCCTCGCACGCTTCGAGCGCACGGGAGACCTCGTAGGTGAAGTCGACGTGGCCGGGGGTGTCGATCAGGTGTAGCACGTAGTCCTGGCCGTCCAGCTGCCACGGCAGGCGCACGTTCTGCGCCTTGATGGTGATGCCGCGTTCCCGCTCGATGTCCATCCGGTCGAGGTACTGGGCACGCATGTCCCGTCCTTCGACCACGCCGGTGAGCTGCAGCATCCGGTCGGCCAGGGTGGACTTGCCGTGGTCGATGTGCGCGATGATGCAGAAGTTCCGGATCAGTTCCGGCGGCGTGAAGGTGGTGTCGGCGAACGTCGTCACTCGTGTGGTCCTCGCGAAGGTCGGGGTGGTGCCACCTCTATCGTCCCATGCCGCTCCGGGTGCGATTGGGGGTCATCCCCGATGCGGGCCGTGGCGGGTCGTGGTGACCTCGAAGTATGAGCACATCGAAGACGCAGGCACTGGACAGGGCGTTCGGCCATCCCCAAGGTTTTCTCGGCCATCTCGGCGGTCTGCTGATGGCCTGGGGCAACGCCGCCACCGAACACCGGCTGGTCGAAGTGGCCCGGCTCACACCGGAGGAAACGGCGTTGGTCGTCGGCCCGGGACCCGGGGTTGGCCTGAAAGCGGCGGCGGAACAGGCCGGGCGGGTGGTCGGCGTCGACCCGTCCGAAGAGATGCTGGCGCTGAGCCGTCACCGCTGCGGCGACGGCGTGGAGCTGCGGAAAGGCACGGCCGCGGAGACCGGCGAGGCCGACGACGCGGTCGACGTCGTGCTGAGCGTGAACAACGTCCAGCTGTGGGAAAACCGGCCCGCCGCGCTCGCCGAGCTGTTCCGCGTGCTCCGGCCCGGCGGGCGGTTGTTGCTCTCCGCACACGAAAAGTGGCTTCCGGTCACACGGCACGAGCTCGCCGACGAAGCCGCCGCCGCGGGCTTCACCGACCTGCAGACCTGGACCTGGCAGCCGCCGGGCCTCGGGACGCTGGCGGCCCAGCTGCGCGCCCGCAAACCGGCCTAGGCGATCCCCGTCCGCAGATCCGTCCTCAGGGGATGCCCCTGCGGGATCTCCACGAGAATGATCTTGGTGCCCTCGGGGTCGGAGACCCACGCCTCGTACAGGCCCCAGGGCTCGAGGCGGGCCTCCCGGTCCGGCGCCAGCCCCCGCCCCGCCAGCGCGGCGAGTTCGGCGTCGAGGTCGCGGACCTGGATCCAGACGCTGAGGCCGTCACCCGAGCCGGTGCCCCCGTCGCCGACCACCTCGAGGAAACCCTGGCCGAGGAAGAACACGGTCCCGCCGGGGAACTCGTAGTAGATCGCCAGGCCCAGGGTGTCGCGGTAGAACGTGATCGAGGCTTCGTGGTCACGGGGCCGGATGAGGATCCGGCTGCTCAGCACGTCCATGGTTGCCATACTCTGCCGTTCGTTGCCAAGCCGATCACAGCCACGGCCAGATAGCCCTCTGGCAAAGGTTACGTGCCGCTCGGGGGTCGGCCTACTTTTGGTCGGATCAGTAGCTACCGGATGGGTTCACGCCACCGCAATCGCGGCGATACCGGCGAGCACGATCACCGAGCCCGCCAACCGGCGTCCGGCGTTGGCTTCGCCCAGCATCAGCCACGCGGCCAGCCCGCCGAGCACGATGCTCAGCTCGCGCGCCGGGGCGACGAGGCTCACCGGTGCGATCTTCAGCGCGAACAGGACCAGCAGGTACGCGAACGGGGACAGCAGGCCGACGATGAACGCTTCCTTCCGGTAGTCACGCCACAGCGCGGCGACCTCGCCGCGTCCGCGCCGCTTCAGCGCGTACGGCATGAGGAGGAGGCTCTGCAGGAGCGCTCCCGATCCGAAGTAGACGACCGGCGGGACGCCGAGCGCGGTGACCGAATGGGCGTCCCACAGCGTGTACGCGGCGATGGTGAAGCCCGTGAGGACGCCGTACCCGACCCCGGCGCGGCGGGACCCGGACACCGGCCCGCCTCGGCCGCCGGTGCTGATCACCAGCACACCGGACACGATCAGCAGCGCGCCCGCCAGCCCGATCCACCCTGGACGTTCACCCAGCAGGAGGACCGCCGCGAGCACCGACAGGAGCGGTCCGGTGCCTCTCGCGAGCGGGTAGACGAGAGACAGGTCACCGACGGCGTAGCCGCGTTGCAGGACCACCCCGTAGGCGACGTGCAGGATCGACGTGCCCGCGGCCGCGATCAGCCAGCTCCACTGTGGACGGTCTGGTTCCAGCAGCAGGGAACCGACGATCAGCGGGACGAACACGACCGCGGAAATCGTGTAATAGAGCCAGACAAAGGTGGCCCCGCCGCCGGAAACACGTTTCGCCGCGAGGTTCCAGATGGCATGCACGACCGCGGCGACGAGCACGAGAGACAAAGCTGTGGCGTTCACAAGCACCCCGGTTCGCACCGTACCCGTTCCCCCGGGCCGAGGCCGCGGCGAGCCGTGGCGGGGCGACTGTTAGTCTGGCCGTTCGTTGCCGTGTGGCATTCCGCCATGGAGGAAACCCAGCGTCGTCGCTTTGACGGCAGGGGCCACCGAAACGCGGCACGAACCACCTAGCAGGACCGAGATACAGGGAGTGCCTTCATGGCCAACATCAAGTCCCAGATGAAGCGCATCATCACCAACGAGAAGGCGCGTCAGCGCAACCAGGCTATCCGGTCCTCGGTGAAGACCGCGGTCCGCAAGTTCCGCGAGGCGGCCGACGCCGGCGACAAGGCCAAGGCCGTGGAGCTGCAGAAGGACGCCGCCCAGAAGCTGGACAAGGCCGTGACCAAGGGCGTCATCCACGCCAACCAGGCCGCGAACAAGAAGTCCGCGATCGCGAAGCGCATCAACTCGCTCTGATCGAACTGTTCTTCCGGAACCCTCGGTGACCACGGTCACCGGGGGTTCTGTGTTTCCGGGTCAGCCGTTGTCGCCCTTCGCGGCGACGACTTCCAGCACGGCGCGCTCCAGCGCGTAGGACGGGTCCGCCGCCGCGCCCTTGACCTCGGCGTTGAGCCGGGCCACCACCCGCATCGCGGTGGCGAGGCCGTCGGGGCCCCAGCCGCGCGACTGGCCCTGTGCCTTGCGCACCTTCCACGGCGGCATGCCGAGCTCGCCCGCCATCTGGTTGGGATTGCCGCGACCCGCCGCGGAGACCCTGGCGATGGTGCGCACCGCGTCGGCGAGCGCGTCGGCGACCAGCACGTGCGGGACGCCGAGCTGCGTCGCCCAGCGCAGCGACTCCAGCGCGGCCGCGCGATCCCCGCCCACCGCCTTCTCCGCGACGGCGAAGCCGGTCACGTCCGCGCGGCCCGTGTGGTAGCGGCGCACCGCGTCCTCGTCGACCGTGCCCCCGGCGTCAGCGACGAGCTGGGTGGCCGCCGAGGACAGTTCCCGCAGGTCAGAGCCCACCGCGTCGAGCAGCGCGACGACCCCGGCTGCGTCGATCCTGCCGCCCGCGCGGCGGACCTCGTTCCGGATGAAGGACTCCCGCTCGGCGGGTTTGGTGAGCTTGGGGACCTCGGTGATCTCGGCACCGGCCTTGCGCAGGGCGGCGGGCAGCGTCTTGCCCGCCTTGCTACGGCCACCCCCGGTGTGCACGACGACCAGCACGATGCCGTCGGCGGGCTGGGCGACGTAGGACAGCACCGCGTCGGCGAGCTCCTGGGAGATGTCCTGGGCGGACTCGATGACGATCACCCGGCCCTCGCTGAACAGCGACGGGCTGACCAGCTCGATGAGCGCGGGTAGTGTGAGTTCGGACACCCGCACCCTGGTCAGCTCGGCCGTGGCGTCGATCGCCCTGGACACGTTCAGGGTGTCCCGGACGGCACGCTCGATGAGCAGCTCTTCCTCACCGAGAACGAGATGCAGCGGCGGCGGGACGGTGGCTGGCGCGGTCACGGTGACGATCCTGCCACTAGCCCGTCCGCGTGCACTCTCCGGTGACGCCGGACGCCCACCGTGGCACCGAATGATCGGTATGTCGTACGGTGTAACCGAGGCAGCGCCCTGGCGCGCGCCGAAAACTGAATACCGCTCATCCAGAGGGGCAGAGGGAACGGCCCGACGAAGCCCCGGCAACCGGCGACAGCCTGTCATTCCGCGAACGCGGGATAGCTGACGATCACGGTGCCAATTCCGGCCCGCTTCGGTGGGGCAGATGAGGAAAGGACCTCGTGATGACTGCAGCCCTCGGCACGAACACCTCCGCCAAGAAGACCCTGGACCTCGGTCCGGCAGTCGAACTGGTGTCGAAGGAAGAGGGTCACCGGCAGCCACTGGCGCCGGAGTTCGTTTCCGCGGAGGACTTCTCCCCGCTCGATGTGGCCTACGACTTCGGCCGCGTGCGGCGCGAGGACATCCAGGCGGGCCCCAACAACATCTGGCGCTACAAGAAGCTCCTCCCGGTGCCGTCCAACGTCGAAGAGATCCCCAACACCGAGCCCGGCGGCACCCGGCTGGTGCTCGCGGACCGGCTGGCCAAGGCACTCGGCGTCAAGCGGGTCTGGGTCAAGGACGACACCGGGAACCCGACCCACTCCTTCAAGGACCGCGTGGTCGCGGTGGCGCTGGCCGCCGCCCGCGAGTTCGGCTTCAAGGTGCTGGCCTGTCCCTCGACCGGCAACCTGGCGAACGCGGTGGCCGCCGCGGCCGCCCGCGCCGGCTGGGAATCGGTCGTGCTGATCCCCAAGTCGCTCGAGCGCGCGAAGATCCTGACCACCGCGGTGTACGACGGCGCGCTGATCGCGGTCGACGGCAACTACGACGACGTCAACCGCCTCGCCACCCAGCTCGCGGCCGAGCACGAGAGCTGGGCGTTCGTGAACGTCAACGTGCGCCCGTACTACTCCGAGGGCTCGAAGACGCTGGCCTTCGAGGTCGCCGAGCAGCTCGGCTGGCGGATCCCGCCGCAGATCGTGGTGCCGATCGCCTCCGGTTCCCAGCTGACGAAGGTGGACAAGGGCTTCCGTGAATTCGGCGAGCTCGGCCTGGTGGAAGCCAGCCCGTACCAGGTGTTCGGCGCGCAGGCCACCGGTTGCTCGCCGGTGTCCACCGCGTTCCGGAACGGGCACGACGTGATCCAGCCGGTCAAGCCGGACACGATCGCCCGCTCGCTCGCGATCGGGAACCCGGCCGACGGCCCGTACGTGCTCGACGTGGTCAACCGCACGGGTGGCGCGATCGAGGACGTCAGCGACGAAGAGGTCGTCGAGGGCATCCGCCTGCTGGCCAGGACCGAGGGCATCTTCACCGAGACCGCCGGTGGGGTCACCGTGGCGACGGCGAAGAAGCTGCTCGCCACCGGCAAGCTCAACCCGGACGAGGAGATCGTCCTGCTGATCACCGGCGACGGGCTCAAGACCCTGGACGCCATCGAGGGCAAGGTCGGCCCGCGCGCGACCGTGCCGCCGACCGCCGCCGCCGTCAGCGAGGCACTCGGCTTCTAGGGCGTGTCTGCCCCGGGCCTCAGCCCCGGGGCGGGCCGCGAGGCTCGCCCCGGCGCACCATCGCGGGGCCCGGCGCTTCGCCGACCACCGCGGCGTCGCCGTCCTGGTCGGTGCGGGCCACCGGAACCCCGAGCGCCGCCAAGGTGTCCATTGTGGACTTACTGGGATGGCCGTAGGTGTTGCCCGCGCCCACACTGACCAACGCCGCGCGCGGCGCGACGGCACCGAGGAAGCCCGGCAGTGAATAGCGGCTGCCATGGTGGGGAACTTTCAGGACCTCCGCGCGCAGATCGACCCCGGCCGAGAGCAGATCGGCCTGTGCGGCCAGTTCGACGTCCCCGGTGAGCAGGATCCGCCCGGCGGGGGTCCCGGCCCGCAGCACCACCGAACTGTTGTTGATCATGGTGCCGTCCTGCTCGGCGGCCGCCCGCGCGGGCACGTAGCGCGGGCCGAGCACCTCGAGCGTCAGGCCGGGCCAGCTCAGCCGCTGACCGGCGTCGAGTTCCAGCAGCGGCACACCTTCCCTGCCCGTCACCTCGGCCACTTGCCGCCAGGCCCACCCGGGCGCGCGGCCCGCCCCCACGGCGACGGCGCCCACCGACCTGCCCTCGAACACGGATTCGAGCCCGCCGATGTGGTCGGCGTGCAGGTGGCTCAGCACCAGCAGCGGGATCCTGTCCACGCCGAGCCTGCTCAGGCACTCGTCGACCGGCCCCGGCTCGGGCCCGGTGTCGATCACCACCGCCCGGCCCGGCTCGGCCGTCGCCAGCACCACCGCGTCACCCTGCCCGACGTCACAGGCCACCGCGGCCCAGCCCGCGGGCGGCCACGCCGGGGCGAGCACCTTGACCGGGACCACCACCAGCAGCGCTCCGGCCAGCAGTACCGCCAGCATCAGCCGGAACCGGCGACGCCGGACCGCGACCACCAGCCCGGCCAGTGCGGCGACCGCCAGCAGTCCGCCCCACCAGCCACCCGGCCAGGCCACCACCGCGCCCGGTGCCTTCGCCCCCTGCCTGGCCACGGTGATCAGCCACCGGGTCTCGGGCCCGCTCAACCGGACGAACAGCCTGCCCGCGTCGGGCCACCACGGACCGGTGACGGTGGCGAGCACCCCGAACACGGTCACCGGGGCGACCACCGGCGCGGCGAGCACGTTCGTCACCACCGACACGAGACTGACCGTGCCCGCCATGCCCGCGATGATCGGAGCCGTCACCACGAACGCGGCCAGCGGCACGGCCAGCCCCTCGGCGAACCCGGGCGGGACGCCTCGCCGGACCATCGCCTCCGCCCAGCACGGGGCGATCAGCACGAGCCCCGCGGTGGCCACGACGGACAGGGCGAAGCCGAAATCGACCGCCATCGCCGGGTCGCAGGCGATCAGCGCGCAGACCGCGGCGGCGAGAGCGGGCAGCGCGGAACCCTTACGCCCCAAGGCGAGTGCGAGCAGGCCAACCCCGCCCATGACCCCCGCGCGCAGCACGCTGGGCGCGGGCCCGGCGAGCACCAGGAACCCGAGCAGGCACAGCCCCGCGGCCGCGGCGGAGGTCCGCGGGCCTATCTTGAAGGCGCGCAGCATCAGCAGCACCGCGCCGCACACGATCGCGACGTTGCCGCCGCTCACGGCGTTCAGGTGGGACATCCCGGAAGCGGTGAACTCGCGCTCGACCCGCGGCGACAGCGTGCTCGTGTCGCCGACCACCAATCCGGGCAGCAGTCCGGCGGGCTCCTCCGGCAGGACCGCGCACAGCTCCCGCAGACCGGCACGGAGCGACTCGGCCGAGCGCTGCCACCAGGGCACGTCACCGGCGTCCGCGGGCGGACCGCGCACCGAGAGCACGGCGGCGGTCAGTTCGGCACCTCGGGCGGGCGCCAGCCTGCCCGAGGCCGTGACGGACTGGCCCGGCAGCACGGCCGGCCAGCCCGGCACCGGCGCGAGCAGCAGGACGCGGGCGGTCGAGGCCAGCGGCCGCCCGTCCACCTCGGCGGTCTCGATCCGCGCGGCGACGACCACGGACCGGGTGCCCGCCTGCTGATCGGCGTAGCCCGCGCTCCGGACCGGGCGAGGCCGCTCGGTGATCATCACGCGCAGCACCGCGGGCGTGCCGTGGACGGCGGGTTCCCGCACCGGATCCGTGGCGGAGTCGTGGATCCGGAGCGCGACCGGACCCGCCGCCACGAGCCCGCACAGCAACAGCACGGCCGCCACGGCGAACCGGCGCGGCCTGCCCCGCCGGGCGCTGCGCAGCAGGCCGATCGAGAGCGCCACACCGGCCGCCCCGCAGGCGAGTGCGGACCACCAGCCCCAGAGCAGCCCGGTCAACGCGGCGGCCCACAGCGTCAGCGCCGCCGGAACCAGCCGCAGATCATGGCTGCGCCAGGTGGACACCGGCCGGTCCGGATCCAGGCCCGGCGTGGTGCTCATCCGACACTCACCTGGTCGCGCAGCTTGCTGAATTTGGTCTCGCCAATGCCTTCCACATCGCGCAACTGCTCGACTTTGGCGAACCCGCCGTGCGCGGCACGCCACTCCACGATGCGGCGCGCCATGACCTCGCCCACGCCGGGCAGCGAGTCGAGCTGCTCGGGCGTGGCCGTGTTGAGGTCGATCCGGCCGGGCGGGGCGCCCACCGCGGCCGCCCCGGCGACGGGCGCCGGGGCGCCCACCGCCACCTGCTCCCCGTCGGCGAGCTTGCGCGCCAGGTTCAGGCCGGTCAGGTCCGTCCCCGGTGCCGCGCCGCCCGCGGCGCGAACGGCGTCGGCGACGCGGGAGCCCGGCGGCAGCGTGACGAGGCCGGGGGAACGGACCTTGCCGACGACGCTGATCACCAACTCCGCCGGGGACGGGGGCGCCAGGCCGGTGGCGACCGGTCTGGCGACCGGCAGCGACGGCGGGCCCTCCGCCACCGGCCTGCCGCCGAGCAGCGCCACCGCGCCGAACACGGCCCCGGCGACCACGGCCACCACCAGCACGACGCCGAACCAGCGCCGTTTCACCGGCACGCCGTCGCCGGTCACCGCGACGGGCACCCAGCGGCGGACCAGGCGGCCTGCCTGGCCGCCCGGCGCCGGTTCCCTGGACAGCTGCTTGGCCAGCCAGATCAGCCTGGCGTTGGGGGGAGAGCCCGGCTCCCGGGCGGATCGCTCGAACACACGATCGACGCTACGACGGCGCGGCGGCGGGCGGCAGTGGCGAACGCGCCGCCTGTGGACAACCGGGGGGATGGGGATGGATCGACCACGGAAACGATCCTGCCCGGCGGTTTCTGTCGTGGTCGTGTGGGAGGCTGGGAAGCCGCCGCGTCTAGGCCCTGTCTGGTAGATCTGTTCGATGGGCTTCGTGTTCCGGTGGTTCCTGGCGGTGCGGGGATTTGCCCTCGTACCTGGTTATCTGCCCTGCCGTCAGTGGCCGCCTGGACGCGAAGACCGCGAACTTGATTTGCCAGACACGCCCTGGACCCGCTGCACGACCACCCCGAGCACCCCTGGCCCGGTGTGCGCGCCGATCACGGCGCCGAGCTCGGAGACCACACAGCCGCCGGACCACGGGACGGCCTCTTCGATGCGGCCGGCGAGTTCGACCGCGCGCTCATGGGACGCCAGATGGTGCACGGCCAGCTCGACCTGGTCCTCACCGGCCGCGCGCACCGCGAGCTCCACCAGCCTGGCCACCGCCCGGTTCATCGTGCGTACCTTTTCCAGCGGCCGGATCTGCCCCTCGGACATGTGCAGCACCGGTTTCACCGCCAGCGCGGTGCCCAGCAGCGCGGCCGCCGAGCCGATCCGGCCGCCGCGGCGCAGGTACTCCAGGGTCTCCACGACGAACAGGGTTTCCGACCGCCCGGCGGCGGCCACCGCCGCGGCCTCGACCTCGGCGGGCTCCGCTCCCCCGGCCGCCACCGCCGCGGCGTGCAGCGCGGCGAACCCCAGGCCCATCGCGGTCGTGCGCGAATCGACCACTCGCACCCGGTCCGGCCCGACCTCCTGTGCCGCCAGGACCGCGGCCTCCCAGGTGCCGGAGAGCTCGCGCGAGAGGTTGACCGAGACCACGCAGTCGGCGCCGTCGGCGAGCGCGGCCCGGAACACCTTCACGAACTCGGCGGGCGTCGGCCGCGAGGTGGTGACGATTTTGCGCTGCCCCAAGGCTTCCGCGAGCGCCGCGGGACCCATCTCGATGCCGTCGAGGGACACCACGCCGTCGACGAGAACATGAAGGGGCACCACCCTGATCGCATGCCGCTCGGCGAATCCCT